>NZ_JBSGEL010000064.1:0-42533 GCF_053602875.1 Kitasatospora sp. NPDC004289
GGGGGGTGTCCCGCGCCCTAGCGCACCGTGCGGTTATTTGGCGCGTTCCCTCTTTTCTTCGTTTGGTTGTTGGTCAGTTTGTTTTTTTCCCCCGCGGGCGGGGGGGGGGGGGTGGGCCCGGGCCCACCCGGCCGGTGACAGGACTCTGACACGCCCACCCCGCCCCCGGCCAGAGCACCACGGCGATCACGTCACCGTGGCTCCCGTCACACCCGCCGTCGCCCGCCGCACCACCACCGGCATGGCCAGCGCCGCCACCGCGAAGACCGCCCCGGTCATCATCCATCCGGCCAGCCCGAGCGGCAGCACCAGCGTGGTGACCAGCACCGGACCGAGCATCAGCGCCGCCGCCTGCCCGGAGTTGAAGACGCCCTGGTAGACGCCGTGCCGCCCCTCCTGCGCGAGCTCGTAGCTGAGCGCCCACGCCGCCGCCTGGGTGGTGACCTCCCCCAGCCCCTGGAGCAGCACCGCGCCGACCACCAGCAGCGCGGCGGCCCAGCCGGGCAGCCCGTGGGCCAGGCCGAGCACCACCCAGCAGAGCCCGACCAGCAGACCCCCGTACCGGAAGACCCGGCCCGCCCCCGCGACGGTCCCGGTGCCCCGGGCGGCCCGCACCTGGAGCAGCACCACCATCAGGGTGTTGACGATCAGTGAGCCGGCCACCAGCACCCGGGGCGCCTCGGTGTGGTCGACGATCCAGAGCGGCACGCCCACCTCCAGCAGGGGGAACTGAAGGCAGAGCACCGCGTTGAGCAGGGTGACGGCCAGGAAGGTCCGGTCCCGCAGCGCCGGGTTGCGCCCGCCCGGCCCCGCCTCCGCCGGGCCGGCCCCGGCACCGCGCTCCACCGGCGGGACGGCCAGCGCGTAGAGCACCGCCACGACCGCGAAGCTCGCCGCGTCGGCCAGGATCGCGGTCACGTAGGCGCCCGGGGTGTCCACGTGCAGCACCAGCGCGGCGGCGGCCGTGCCGAGGCCGATGCCCACGTTGGTGACCACCCGCAGGTACGCCCGCCCGACCACCCGCCGCTCGGGCGGCAGCACCTCGGCGTAGAGCGCGCTGCGGACGGCGGCCGAGCCGCGGTCGGCGGTGGCCACCACGCAGGCCAGCGGCAGGAAGAGCGCGTAGTCGCGGACCACCGCGTAGCCCACCATGGCGACCGCCTCCACGGCGACCAGCCCGATCAGCACCGGCCTGACGCCCCACCGGTCGGCGGCCCGCCCCGCCGGGATGCCGGCCAGCACCCCGCAGATCCCCGCCAGGGTGAGCGCGAGGCCGACCCGGGCGGGGCCGAAGCCGAGCACCCGGGTGAAGTAGAGGACCCCGAGGGCCATGGACAGCCCGTTGCCGAGGCAGTTGACCAGGGTGATGCCGGAGAGCCGGCGGATCGTCCGGTCCGGGTGGAGCAGGCGGTCCCGGAGGCGCTCGCGGGCAGGGGAGGGCCGGGGCCCGAGGGTGGTGGAGGTCATGCACCGATCCCACCGCCTGCGGGCCGGGCGCGTAACTGATTTAGGGTATGGCTGATTCGTCGGCCCGTTGGTGGGGGAAATGCACCGGTTCCGGCTCAGCACCGAGGCGTTGGCCAACGCCTCCTTCGCCCTCTCCCCGCTCCAGGAGACCGCGCTCGGCCTGCGGATGTGGACCCACCCCGGCCGTTACCCCGTGCAGGCACCCTGGGCCCAGGTGCTCCGCCCCGCCTTCGAACGGCTGCCGGGCGCGCCGCTGCTGCTCTCCCTGGTGGGCCGCAACCGGTACGTGCCGGACTTCCTGACGCCCCGTCCGTCCACCCCGCAGCCCGACTTCCACGCCGAGCTGGCGGTGGTCCGCGCCCTGCCGCCCGAGCGGCTGGCGGTGGAGCTGCGCGCCGCCCACCTGCCGCACGAGCAGCCGCTGCCGCCGCTGCTGGCCGAGGGCCTCGCGCGCGACCCGGCGGAACTCCTCGCCCGGATCGCCGACGCGCTGGCGCAGTACTGGGAGGACTGCCTCGCCCCGCTCTGGTGGCCCCGGGCCCGGCCGGTGCTCCAGGCGGACCTGGTGCACCGCTCCCGGATCTTCGCCGAACGCGGCGCGGCGGCGCTCTTCGCGGACCTGGACCAGCGGCTGGAGTGGGCGGACGGCGTCCTGACGATCCATCGGGACTGGGGCGACGCGGACACCGACATCACGGTGGCCGCGCGGGGGCTGGTCTTCACCCCGACCTGCTTCGCCCGGGGCGCCATCACCTCGATCAGCCACGACTACCCGCCGTCGATCGTCTACCCCGCCCGGGGCCAGGGCGCGATGTCCCCCACCCCGCAGGCACCGCCGGCCCCGGCCGCCCTCGAACTCCTCCTCGGCGCCCCCAAGGCCCGCCTGCTCGCCCTGCTCGCCGAACCGGCCTCCACCACCGAACTCGCCGCCCGCCTCGGCGTCACCCCCGGCGCGGTCAGCCAGCACCTCTCGGTCCTGCACGCCACCCGCCTGGTCACCCGCACCCGCAGCGGCCGCCTCGTCCTCTACAGCCGGAGCCCGCTGGCGGACGAACTCCTCGGCTGACGCCCGCTCAGGATCCCCCCGACCACCTCGTCCGTCCCGCGCGCGTCTCCCGTGCGGGACGCCGACGCCGGGCGGAGCGGCCCTCAGCCGCGCCGCCCGGCGTCGGGTCGGGGCCGGTGGTCAGGCGTTCGCGCAGATCACGAAGACGCTGATGCCGACCGAGTTGGTGTTCCCCTGGCGGCCCAGGCCGATCCAGCCCCGCCCGTCGTCGGTCGGGAAGCTGCCGACCAGGGTGGCGTCGTTGCCGCGCGCCTCGGCCCCGCCGCCGAGGGCCCGCTTGCCGGCCGGGCAGAGGACCGTACGGCGCTGGAAGTTGGGCACGTTGGCGTTCGGCAGCGTCACCAGCTGGATGCCGTCCACGGCCCGGACGGCGGCGGCCGGCTCGGCCCGCTGCTCCGCGCCCGCCCGCTCCTCGGCCCCGGCCTGGGCGGCCATGCCCATCCCGACGGTCAGCGCCACCGCCAGCAGACCCGCCCCGAACGCTCGCTTGTTCCGCAGCATCTCTGATCCCCTTCCGAGCGGCGAGCCGATCGGTTCGGACTCGCACCACCAAGCACATCGGCCTTCCGCCGCATGGGAGTTGAGCCAAACCCCACCCCAGGGCGAACCGGAAGCACGGGCCCACGAACCATCCGCCCACCGCCCGGCCCCGCACCCGGTGGGCGTACGGCCGGTAGCGTGGCGCGGATGGAGAACGACAAGGGCCTGGACGCCGACGGACACTTCGTCAGGGAGGGCTCGCTCGACCGGGTGCGGCCGGAGTTCGCCGGGCTGGTCGACGCGGCCCGAGCCGCGATCGTGGAGACGTACGGTCCGGACCGGCTGCACAGCGGCTACCTCTACGGCTCCGTCCCGCGCGGCACCGCCCGGCCCGGCCGCTCCGACCTCGACCTGCTGCTCGCCCTGCACCGCCCGCCCACCGAGGCCGACCGCGCCGACGCGGACCGGATGGCCGCGCGGCTGGACGCCGCGCATCCGGAGGTGGACGGCGTCGGGGTGCTGCTGTTCGACACCGCCACCCTGCTCAGCGACCTGGAGCGGTACGACCTCGGCTGGTTCCTGGCCTGTCTGTGCACCCCGCTGCTCGGCCCCGACCTGGCCGCCGCCCTGCCCCGCTACCGGCCGAGCTCGCTGCTCGCCCGGGAGACCAACGGCGACTACCCGCTCCACCTGGCCCGCTGGCGGTCCGGGGAGGGGACGGTGCGCGGCATCTGCCGAGTGACCGTCAGGAGCGCCTTCACCCTGGTCATGCCGCGCTGGGGAGGCTGGACCAGCGACCTGCTGCGCTCCGCCGAGATCGCCGGGTCGTACTACCCCGGGCGTGCCGACCAGCTGCGCGCCGTGGCGCTGGCCGCGCTGGAGCCGGCCCCCGGCGGGGAGGTCCGACGGCTGGTCACCGAGGAGCTCGGCCCCTGGCTGGCCGCCGAGTACACCGCCGTGCACGGCACCAAGGCGCCCCGGCCCTGACGGTCCGCACGCTCCGCGGCCGACCGCTCCCACCTGGTGTGACCTTGCTCCCTCCGCCCTGCCCGGCGGCGGAGCGGACCGATAGCGTGGGGCGCATGTCGAACTCCAGCTCGCTGCTCACCGCCGTCCGCGACCGAGGCCGCCGTGCCGCCGGGTGGCTGGTGCACCGCGGCTGGGGGCTGGTGCAGAAGCTCGGTGCGGTCTCCAACCGGAACCCCGGGCCCTACCGCTTCCGGGAGTTGGGGGACGGGACCAAGCTGGCCTTCCCGCTCGGGGCGGTCTTCAACGAGCAGTGGATCACCATCGGCCCGTTCTCGATCATCGGCGAGCGGGTCACCATCTCGGCGGGCTTCCTGCCCGGGCTGGACCTCGGGCCGGAGCCGATCGTGCGGATCGGCGGGGGCTGCGTGATCGGCCGGGGCAGCCACGTCGTCGGCCACGAGTCGATCACCCTCGGGGACGACGTCTGGACCGGCCCGTACGTCTACATCACCGACACCGCGCACTCGTACCACGACACCGACCTGCCGATCGGCAAGCAGTGGCCGCGCAACGCGCCGGTGGAGATCGGCTCCGGGTCGTGGATCGGCACCGGGGCGGTGATCCTGCCGGGCGCCCGGCTGGGGCGCAACGTGGTGGTGGCGGCCGGATCGGTGGTCAACGGGGAGGTGCCCGACCACGCGGTGGTGGCCGGGGCGCCGGCCAAGGTGGTGCGCAGCTGGTCCGAGCTGGACGGCTGGCAGCCGCCGCTGCGGCACGAGCCGCCGACGGCGATCCCGGAGGGGGTCACCGCCGAGCAGCTGCGGGCGCTGATCGGCTGGGACCTGCGGCTGCCGGGGGAGGGCCGGGCCTCCTGACCCGGCGTCAGGCCGGTCGGCGGGCCTCGATCAGGAAGCGGGCGGAGTGGGCGACGAACGGGCCCTCCGCCTCGATCCGCTCGTGCAGCTCGCGCAGCCGGTCGCGGTACTTCTCCACGGTGAAGCCCGGCACCATCCAGACCACCTTGCGCAGGAAGTAGACCACCGCGCCGACGTCCAGGAACTCGGTGCGCAGCCGCTCCGGCCGCAGGTCGACCACCTCCAGCCCGGCCGCCCGGGCCTGCTCGGCCTCGTCCTCGGGGTGGCGGGCCCGGCGCACCTCGTCCGGGAGCGGCCCGAGGAAGTACTCCACCAGCTCGAAGACGCTGGCCGGGCCGACGTGCTGGGCGAGGTAGCTGCCGCCCGGGCGGAGCACCCGGTGGATCTCCTCCCACCAGGGGCGCACCGGGTGACGGCTGGTCACCAGGTCGAAGGCGGCGTCCGCGAAGGGCAGCGGCGGCTCGTCCTGGTCGGCCACCACCGCGACGCCCAGCGGGTGCAGCAGGGCGGTGGCCTTGGCGACGTTCGGCGGCCAGGACTCGGTGGCCACCATCAGGGAGGGGAACGGGGCGGCGCCGGCGAGCACCTCGCCGCCTCCGGTCTGCAGGTCCAGCGCGGCCCGCACTTCGGGCCGGGCCAGCCGGGCCCGGAGCGTGCGCTGGTACCCCCAGGAGGGGCGCTGCTCGGTGGCACGGCCGTCCAGCCAGGAGAAGTCCCAGCCGTCGACGGAGACGGACTCGGCCTCGGCGACGAGGTCCTCGAAGGTACGTGACATAACGGGATCATCGCGTGCGAAACGGACCGGCGGCAAATGAATTCGCCGCCGGTCCGCCCGGGGTCCCCCCTGTTCGGCCCCGGGTACTGGGGGAGGTGGAGCCGGAGGGGCCTCGGTCAGAGGCGCTGCCAGAGCGCCGGGACGTTCGGCGGCTCCCAGCCGGGGTAGGCGGTGTGGGCCTGCAGGCAGCGGTAGGTGACGCCGTTGTAGGTGACCTGGTCGCCCGCCTTGTAGCTCGCGCCGGCCTTCCAGGTGGTGGTGCCACCGGTCGGGCTGGGGGACGGGCTCGGCGTTCCGGGCGAGGACGGCGACGGCGAGGGGGACGGGGTCTGCGGCACGTTCAGCACGAAGTCGTACGTGCCCTCCTTCGCCGAGCCGATCTGACGGACGTTCATCAGCAGCCGGGCGTCGAAGATGGTGTCGGTGCTGTTGCGGGGCTCGTTCGGGAAGTACAGCTGGGTGGTGAGGATCGGCCGGTTCGGGGCCTGCACCTTGACGTGGATGTGGCGGGTGCGCCCCGGGTAGAGGCCGGGCACGATCGTGGTGAGGCTGAACGCGCCCTGGGCGTTGGTGAACTGGTGGCCGCGGAAGGTGAAGCCGGTGTTGTCGTAGGCGCCGTTCACGTCGGCCTGCCAGAAGTCCAGCAGGGCGCCGGCGATCGGCAGGCAGGCCGAGCCGAAGACGTAGCCGCTGACGGTCAGCCGGGTGCCCGGGGTGCTGTCGGTGATCAGCGAGCTGCGCAGCGGGGAGTTGGGCTTGAAGTACGGGCCCTCGGTCTGCGGGATCGTCGGGTCGTCGTGGTCGTCGCAGAACGGCGTGGGCTCCAGGTCTGCGCCGGTGCCCCGCTGGTCGCGGGCCAGGGCGCGGCCGGTGCCGATCAGCAGCGGGGCGGCGCCGGCCACGGCGAGGCCCTTGAGCATGGTCTTGCGGCTGAACCGGCGTTGGCCGGGCTCGGCCTCGGTGCCGGGCAGCTCGGGGTCGTGCTGTGCGGACATGGCGGTGGAACCTCCGGTGTGGGGGCATGACCACTGTGGGGGCGCGGTCATGACAGCCGACGGGCGGGCAGCAGTGAACCTACGGGCCGTCGGGGAGGCTCGCGATGGACGGCAGCCGGGGATCGTGGTGAATTTCTCCGACGCCCCGCTCACCGCCCCGCTCGGCGGCCCAGCCGCCCGGTTCGGCGGCCCGGCCGCGGAACTCGCCGGGGCTCATTCCGGTCTCCCTCCGGAAGAAGCGGCAGAAGTACGCCGGGTCCTCGAAGCCGCTCTCCCTGGCGACCTGACGGACCGTCAGGGAGGTGCGGGCGAGCAGCAGCTTGGCCCGCATGGTCTGCCGCTGGCGGATCAGCCGGCCGGGCGTGCGGCCGGTGGCCTGCTTCACCAGCTCGTGCAGGTGGCCGGGGGAGACGCCCAGCTCGCGGGCGCAGTCCGCCACCGAGCGCCCCGGCTCGGCGATCAACCGGCCGAAGGCGGAGGCCAGTTCGGCGGCCCGGCCGGGCGCGGCGGCACCGCCGTCCGGGGTGGCGGCGGAGGCGGCGCGCAGCGCGCGGACGACCAGGATGTGCAGGTAGGAGCGGAGCATCCCCGCGTACCCCTCCGCCAGGGTGCGGTACTCGCGGTCCAATTCGCGGAACAGCGCGGCCACTTCGCCGGCGGCCGGGCCGAGGTCGCGCCAGGGGCGGGTGGCCAGGGCGCGCAGCGCGGTGACGTCCTCCGGATGGGAGAGCAGGAAGTCCTCGTCGAACAGCAGGACTTGGCCGGTCAGGCCGTCCGCCGCCTCCCAGTGGTGCAGCTGGCCGGGGGTCACCACGTAGAGCTGCGGCGGCTCCAGCGGCCAGTGCGCCAGGTCCACCACGTGGGTGCCGCGGCCGCCGGTGACGTGGACGATCTCGTAGAAGGTGTGCCGGTGCGGGAAGTCGGCCCTGGACAGCGCTCCGATGGTGTCGAAGGAGCCGATGGCGAACGGCAGCACCTGGGGCTCGGGCACCTGTAACCGGTGGACGGGGAACTCGACGGTCATCCGTGGAGTCTGCCGCCGGGGGCCGTCAGTGGTCCAGACCAGCGTGCGATCGGTCAGGCCCGCAGGGCGGCGTGCAGCATCGCGGTCAGCCGGTCCAGGTACTCGGGCGTCGCGGGGGCCCGGACGACCGCGAGGTGCCAGTAGAGCGGCCCGGCGAGCAGGTCGAGGGCGGCCGTCAGGTCGAGCCCGGCCGGCAGTTCGCCCCGGTCGACGGCGCGGTCCAGCATCCGGGTGGCGCGGGCCCGGCGCGGGTCCCGCACGGTGCTGAGCAGGGCCTCGCCCAGTTCGTGGTTGCGGCCGCCCTCGGCGATCAGGTCGGGGAGGATCCGCAGCACGAGCGGATGGCCCAGTCCCTCGGCCATTTCGGCCAGGAAGGCCGCCAGGTCGCCCCGGAGGGTGCCGGTGTCGACCGGCTCGGGGGTGGCCGTGACCAGCTCCGAGAGGAGGGCGAGGGTCATGTCCTGCTTGGAGGACCAGCGCCGGTAGATGGCCGCCTTGCCCGCGCCGGCCCGCTTGGCCACCGCCTCCAGGGAGAGCCTGGCGTAGCCGGTCGCGGCCAGCTCGACGAAGAAGGCCTCGGTGATCGCGGCCGTCACGGAGTCCTGGAGCACGGGGCCGCCGGCCGGGCGCGGAGTGGTGGGGGTGCCTGCCATGGCCGCGATCCTACGCGATACGGAACGGTTGCGTCTCGGCTGGCGGCGGCGTACCGTCGGAGTCGTAGCCGAGACGGAACCGTTCCGTCTCGGCGCCGACGGAGGTGTGCGCACCATGAAGTTCCTGTTCGAGAACGAGTCGTTCTCCTTCGAGACCCTCCGGGCGGCCGGCTTCGCCGGCGACGCGGGCGCCGACGTGGGCGAGGTGGTGGCCACCGCCGGCCGGATCGCCGAGGGCGACGAGGACGCCTGGCTGCGGGAGTGGACGGCGACCGCCGAGCGCGTGCACGGCACCGGCGACCGCGCCCTGGCCGCCGGGGCCCGGGTCAGCGCGCGGGAGGCGCTGCTGCGCGCTTCGAACTACTACCGCACCGCCGAGTTCTTCCGCCGCGAGGACCCGGCCCACGACCCCGAGGTCCAGCGGCTCTCGGCCCTCTCCCGGGAGACCTTCGCCGCCGCGGCCGAGCTGATGGACCGTCCGGTCCGGGCGGTCACCGTCCCGTACGAGGGCACCGGCCTGCCGGGGTACCTGTTCCTGGTGGACGACTCGGGCACCCCGCGGCCCACCATCGTCTTCACCAGCGGCTTCGACTCCACCCTGGAGGAGTCCTACTTCGTCATCGCCGCCGCCGCCCTGCGCCGCGGCTACCACGTGCTCGCCTACGACGGCCCCGGCCAGGGCGCCGCGCTGCGCCTCCAGGGCCTGGTCTTCCGACCCGACTGGGAGGCGGTGGTCACGCCCGTGATCGACCACGCGCTGACCCACCCCGAGATCGACCCCGACCGGCTGGTGCTGTTCGGCTACAGCCTCGGCGGACACCTGGCGGCCCGGGCCGCCGCGTTCGAGCACCGGCTCGCCGCGCTGGTGCTCGACGACGGCCTGTACAGCTACCACGAGCCGCACCTGACCGGGATGCCGCCGTTCCTCGCGGAGTGGGTGACGGCCGGCCGGGACGACGTCGCCGGGCCCGTGCTGGACCTGGTGATGCGGACCAGCACCCAGGTCAACTGGGCGATGCGGAACGGGATGTGGACCTTCGGCGCGTCCTCGCCCTGCGACTACGTCCGACGCACCGCCGCCTACACCCTGGACGGCGTCGCCGGGCTCATCGACTGCCCGACCCTGGTCCTGGACGCCGAGGACGACCACTTCTTCCGCGGCCAGCCGCAGCGGGTCGCGGACGCCCTCACCTGCCCGCACGAGCTGGTGACGCTGCGGGAGGAGGACGGCGCGGGCGAGCACTGCCACATGGGGGCGATGGCCCGCTTCCAGCAGGTCACCTTCGACTGGCTGGACACGGTGCCGGCCCTCCGGCCCGGGCCTCTCACCCCCGCAGGGTGACCACCGCGACCACGCCGTCCACCCGCAGCCGGTCCTCGCCCTCGCCGGTCAGCAGCGCGGCGTCGTACCGCCCCAGGGAGACGTCGGCAGAGCCGAGTTCGGCGGTGCCCGCGAGGCAGACCAGCAGGACGGCGGCGCCCGGCGGGACGGTCACGTCCCGCTGGAAGTCGGCGATCTCCACCTCGGCGGAGGCCTTGCCCCGACGGGTCATCACGTTGAAGTCCACCACCGGGCCGCCGAGCAGCACGCAGTCGGTCGTGGCGTCGCCGGGGAAGGCGAACGGCCGGTACGGCTCGGCGATCCGGTGCTCGGTGCCGTCCACGGTGAGCGCCATCCCGGCGCCCTCGACCACCGTGATCACCCGGTCCACCTGCTCGAAGCGGGAGAACGGGCCGCCCTGCGCCACGTCCGCGAGGCTGACCCGCCAGTGGAAGTCCGCCAGTCCCGCCCCGGACGGGTGGCCGGCCACCTCGCGGGTGATGCCGCCGCCGTTCAGCCAGGGGGTGGCGGCGCGCTGCCCGGCCGGGAGCACCTGGACCTGAACCGTCGTCATCTTCTCGCCTCACTGCCGCTGGTGCCGGTGCCGGCCGCCCCCGCACGGAGCCTGGGACCGCCGATCCCAGGGTAAGCGCTGCTCTCCTCCCGCTCCCGGCGGCCCGGCAGAGTCTCTCCCGTCAGCAGGAGAGAGCCCCAGTGGGGCCGCACATGAGGAGCCGTCACCATGCCCGTCGTCCCCGTCGCCGATGCCCAGGTCCAGTACGACGTCACCGGCGACGCCCCCGGCGTCCCGCTGCTCCTGGTGCACGGCACCGGCTCCGCCGGAGCCGCCGTCACCTGGGGCCGGACCGCCCCGCGCTTCGCCGCCTCCCGCACCGTCCTGACCCCCGACCTCTCCGGCACCGAGCGCACCACCGACGCGGGCGGTCCGCTCACCGTCGAGGGTCTGGCCGCCCAGGTGATCGCCGTGATCGAGCACGCCGGACGCGGCCCGGTGGACCTGCTGGGCTTCTCGATGGGTGCCCCGGTCTCGGCGGCCGTCGCCGCCCTGCGGCCCGACCTGGTCAACCGCCTGGTCCTGGTGGCCGGTTGGGCCCACACCGACGGCGACGAGCACCTGCGCAACCTGTTCACCGTCTGGCGGACCGTCGGCCGCCTGCTCCCCGACTCGGACGCCTTCGGCCGCCACGTCACCATGACCGGCTTCAGCCGCGGCTTCCTCAACGCCATCGGCCGCGAGCAGGTCGAGCAGCTGGTCCCCAACCTGCCGCCCACCCCCGGCACCCTGCGGCACGTCGACCTCGACCTGGCCGTCGACATCCGTGCGCTGCTGCCCCGCGTCACCGCGCGGACGCTGGTGATCGGCGGCACCCAGGACGCCACCGTCCCGGTGGAGCACAGCCGGGAGCTGGCGGCCGCGCTCCCCTCGGCGCGGTACGCCGAGGTGGACGCCGGGCACGTGCTCTTCTTCGAGCGGGAGGACGAGTTCGTCGCCCTGGTGGAGGACTTCCTGGGCTCGGCCACGGGTGACGGAAATGCGCGGGCGGAGCGGGGGCTGGTTCGGGCAGCATGACGCCGTTCGGATCCCTGCGGTGAGAGGCGGTAGCGGTGGCGGCGGTCTTCGAGACGGAGCGGTTGGTCGTGCGGCAGTGGGAGGAGGGGGACCTGGAGCGGGCCCTCGACACCTACTCGCGCTGGGAGGTGGCGCGCTGGCTGGGCGCCACGCCCCGGGCCTGGGAGGGACGGGCGGACGCGGAGGCCTTCCTGGAGCGCTGCCGGATCCGCTCGGCGGATCCCCGCCACGGGGTCTGGGCGCTCGAACGGCGGGACACGGGGGTGGTGGCGGGCTCCGTGCTGCTGGTGCCGCTGCCGGGCGGCGACGGCGAGGTGGAGGTCGGCTGGCACCTCCACCCCGACAGCTGGGGGAACGGCTTCGCCACCGAGGCCGCCCGGGGCGCCCTGGCCAAGGGCTTCGCGGAGGGCCTGACGGAGATCCACGCGGTCGTGTACCCGGGCAACGAGCCGTCCATGGCCGTCTGCCGCCGCCTCGGCATGAGCGCCCAGGGGCGCACCTCGCGCTGGTACGGCGTCGAGCTGGAGGCCTTCCGGATCGGGCGGCCTGACGCTTCGTAGCGATCGCTACGGGAGCGCGGAGCGTACGCGGCAGCCCCGGTGGGTGCGTACGTGGTTACCCCGGGGGCGCGAGGAACGGCGCGGTTCGGAGGCGGCTCGCCTGCACCTCATGCACCGTCAGCCAGTTGCAGGTGCTGCTGTTCCCCTGCGCGCAGTTCCTCGCGCCCCTGGGGCCTTCGGCCCCGAGGGCGCTGCCCTTCGGGGCGACGGGCCGTCAGGCCGCGCGGCGGGGGCGGGTGGCCAGGGCGAGGGCTCCGGCCAGGGCGGCGGCCGCCGCGACGGTGGTGAGGGCCAGCGGGAGGCTGGTGGCGTCGGCGAGGAAGCCGATCACCGGGGGGCCGACGAGCATGCCCGCGTAGCCGAGGGTCGAGGCGGTGGCCACGCCCCGGGGGCCGCCGATGGCTCCGGCCTGGGCGATGGCGAGGGGGAAGACGTTGGCCAGGCCGAGGCCGACCAGGACGAAGCCGGCCAGGGCCGCGGTCAGGGTCGGGGCGAAGGCCGCGAGCAGCATCCCGGCGCAGGCGGTCAGGCCGCCGCCCAGGACCACCCGGGTCTGCCCGAGCCTGACGGCCAGCCAGGTGCCGCCGAGCCGTCCGGCCGTCATCGCGAAGGCGAAGGCGGCGTAGCCGGTGGCCGCCGCTCCGGCGCCCACCTTGACGTCGTCGGTGAGGTGCAGGGTGGCCCAGTCCGCGAGCGCGCCCTCGCCGTAGGCGGTGAAGAGCGCGGTCAGGCCGAGCAGGACGACCAGGAGGCGGCCGTGCCGGGCGGGCCGGGGAGCGGCGGAGGCGGTGGAGGGAGCGTCGGGCTTGCGGGGGGCCGGCTGCGGGGCGCGCAGCAGCACCGCTCCGGCGACGGCGGTGACGAGCAGGCCGAGTGCTCCGCCGAGGGCCAGCGCCCAGGCGGTGGAGAGCGAGCCGGAGAGCAGGCCGCCGGCCGCCGCGCCGAGCAGGCCGCCGAGGCTGTAGCCCGCGTGGAAGCTCGGCATGACGGGCCGTCGGAGTTCCTCGACCAGGTCGACGGCGGCGCTGTTCATCGCGACGTTGGCCGCACCGTAGCCGGCCCCGAAGAGCAGCAGGACGCCGCCGAGCACGCCGACCGAGGAGGTGTGGGCGGGGAGCACCACGGCCAGGCTGAGCAGGGCCAGCGAGCCGACCGTCACGGGGCGGCTGCCGTAGCGCACGCAGAGCCGCCCGACCAGGGCCATGGTGGCCACCGCGCCGGCGGAGATGCAGAGCAGGGCCAGCCCGAGGGCGCTGTGCGAAGCGTTGACCTGGGCCCGGACGTCCGGGATGCGGACCACCCAGGAGGCGAACAGGAAGCCGTCCACGGCGAAGAACGCGGTGAGGGCGGTGCGGGCGGCGGGCCAGGAGCGGGAGCGGACGGGGCCGGCCGGGTGAAGGTGGGCTGCGGAACGGGCGCGTGTTTTGTTCAGTAGCGGCACAAAAGCACAATAGACGAGTGCCGCACACGCCTTCAAGCCCGAACCCGCCCGGCAGCACGGGCCCCCGCCCGACGGAGCACTCGACGGAGCGCCCGAGGGAGCGCCCGAGGGAGCGTCAGACCGACCGCCCGGTGGAGCGTCAGCCGGACCACCCGACGGTGCGTCAGACCGCCGGAGCCCTGGCCGCCGCCCTCCCGCGCCTCGCCGCCGCCGAGGGCTCCGGCACGCAGGGGCGCCGGGCCGCGCCCGACCGGGGTCGTACGCTGCTCGGCCCCGCGCTCGCGCTGGTGCACACCGGCCAGGCGCCGACCCGGTCGGTGCTCACCGGCGCGCTGGAGGTGACCCGGGCCACCGCCGGCGCGGTCAGCGCCGAGCTGGAGGCGCTCGGGCTGATCACCGTCGACTCCAGCCCCGCCGGCGGCGGCCGCGGCCGCCCCTCGCACCGGCTCTCCATCGACCCCTCCGGCCCGGTGGTGACGGCGGCTCAGCTGCACGCGGACGGCATCAGCGTGGCGCTGGCCGGGTTGGGCGGGCAGTTGGAGCCGCCCGTCCACCTGCCGCTGCCCGCCGCCACCGACCCGGTCCGGCTGCTGCGCGCCGTCGCCGAGGCCGGGGCCGCGCTGGCCCGGGCCTCCTCCCGCCGCTGCCTCGGGGCCGCTCTCGCGCTGCCCAACCCCGTCACCGAGCCGGACGGCACGGCGCTCGCGGCGCTGCACTTCTCCTGGCCCAGCGGCACCCCCGTGGCCGACCTGTACGCCGAGGAGGTCCGCAAGGCCGACCACGGACCGCGCGCGCTCAGCCCCTTCCCGAGCGCCGTCGCCAACGACGCCAACCTGGCCGCCCTGGCCGAGCACCGGCACGGCGCGGGCCGGGGCGCCCGCCACGTCCTGCTGGTCACCTCCGGCCACCGGGGCGTCGGCGGGGCACTGGTGATCGACGGACGGCTGCACACCGGCAGTGCCGGACTGGCCCTGGAGGTCGGCCACCTGACGGTCGATCCGCAGGGCCGCCGCTGCCTCTGCGGCAACCAGGGCTGCCTCAACTCCGAGACCGACCCCGAGGCGCTCTTCGCCGCGGCCGGACGCACCCCCGACCCGGCCCGGCCCCTGCTCGCCCAGGCCCGCGAGCTCGCCGCGGACCCCTCGGCCCTGCCCGCCGTCCACCACGTGGTCGACCGCCTCGGCCTCGGCCTGGCCGGGCTGGTCAACATCCTCAACCCCGACCGCATCGTGCTCAGCGGCCTCCACCTCGACCTGCTCGCCGCCGCCCCCGAGCGCCTCGCCTCGGTGGTCGCCGAACGCTGCCTCTGGGGACGCAGCGGCCGGGTCCCCATCGTCCCGGCCGAGGTCACCCACGCCGGGCTGGTCGGCGCCGCCGAACTGGCCTGGGCCCCGTACCTCCACGACCCCCAGTCGGTGCTGCCGGCGGGTGGTGCGTAAGCTCACCGCCCATGTCCCACGCACACGACTGCGCCTGCTGCGGCGAGCACCACGACGGCCCGCCGATGGCGTATGCCCCCACCGACCCGCCCGGCTGGAAGCGCTCCTACCGCTTCCGGCGGGACAGCTTCCTGTCGGGGGAGCAGTGCGTGATCAAGGGCGAGCACTTCTACGTGCGCGGCGTGGTCCGGCTGCCGGTGACCGACGCCGAGGAGGACTTCGACTGGGGCGTCTGGGTCTCCCTCAGCCGGGACAGCTTCGACCGGATGCGCGACCGCTGGGAGGACCCGGCCCGGACCGAGGAGCCGCCGTACTTCGGCTGGCTCTGCACCGAGCTGCCGTACGACGAGTCCACGCTGCTGCTCAAGACCCACGTCCACACCCAGGCCGTCGGCACCCGTCCGCTGATCGAGCTCGAACCCACCGACCACCCGCTGGCGGTCGAGCAGCGCGAGGGCATCACCACGGCCCGGGTCCGCGCGTTCGCCGAAATCCTGATGGGCCCGCAGGTCGCGGACCGGTAGCCTCCCGGCACCGCACGGCTGCGGGAGGTGCTGGGCCGGGCGGAGCGGGTCGTGATCACCGAGGCGCTGCCCGGGCAGGAGGACGCGCCGCGACGACGCGCCGGCGGCTGGGGAAGGGCAGCTACGGCTGACCCGAAGTCCTCTTTCGACAAAGGGGGTTGGGGAATCCGAGCAGCTGGAGTGGCAGCAGTCCGGCATTGGCCGGAGGATGGCAGCACACCAGTCAGGTGACCCGGAGGTCCGGCCGTTGGTGGCACTCCGGGGCGGGGACGCGGCAGGGAGTAGTGGCCATGGCCGGCTCCAACGGGGGTGCGAGCGGGGGAGCGAAGGGGGCCGGGGGCGAGCGGGACTTCGCGGCGCTGCGGGCGGCGGACTTCCCCTACCTGGACGCCTCCGGGCAGGCGTACCTCGACTACACGGGCGCCGCGCTGCCGCCGCTCTCCCTCGTGCGCGGCCACGCCGAGCGGCTGGCCTCGGCGGTGTACGGGAACCCGCACTCGGCCAGCCCCTCCTCCGGGCTCTCCACCCGGCTGGCCGAGGAGGCGCGGCGGGCGGTGCTGGAGTTCTGCGGGGCCCCGGCCGAGGAGTACGTGGTGGTCTTCACGCCGAACGCGACCGGGGCGCTGCGCCTGGTGGCGGAGGCGTACCCGTTCGGGCCGGAGCGCGGGCTGCTGATGCTCGGTGACGACCACAACTCGGTGCTGGGGATCCGCCGTTACGCCCGCCCGGCCGGAGCGCCGGTCACCGTGGTCGCGCCCGGTCCGCAGCTGCGGACCGGCACCGCCGACCTGCTCGACGGCCTCGCGGAGGCGGAGCTGAACGGCGGGCCCGGGCTGTTCGCCTTCCCCGCGCAGTCCAACGCGACCGGGGTGCGGCACCCGCTGGAGTGGGTGGAGCTGGCCCGGGCCCGGGGCTGGCAGGTGCTGCTGGACGCGGCGGCCTACCTCCCGACCGGCCCGCTCGACCTGACTGCGGTGCCCGCCGACTACGTGGCGCTCTCCTGGTACAAGATCACCGGCTATCCGAGCGGCGTCGGCTGTCTGATCGCCCGTCGGGAGTCGCTGGAGGTGCTGCGGCGGCCGTGGTTCGCCGGGGGCACCGTGCTCGCCTCCTCCTCGCACACCGACTGGCACCTGCCCGCCCCGGCGCCCGAGGGCCTGGAGGACGGCACGCTGGCCTTCCTCTCCCTCCCCGACGTCACCGCCGCCGCCCGCTGGCACACCGCCCTCGGCTACCCGGCGCTGCGCGAGCACACCGGCCGGCTGACCGTGCGGCTGCTCGACGGCCTGACCGGGCTGCGGCACCCCGACGGCGCCCCGGCCGTCCACCTGCTCGGGCCTGCCGACACCGAGGCCCGAGGTCCCACGGTCACCTTCAACCTGCTCCGGCCGGACGGCAGCGAGATGGACGAGCGGCTCTGCCAGCGGGCCGCCTCGGCCGCCGGGGTGAGCATCCGCACGGGGTGCTTCTGCAACCCCGGGGTGGCCGAGCAGTACAACGAGCTGACGCCCGAGCTGGTCGGCGCCGTACTGGCGGGCGCGGGCCCGGCGGACCTGGCGGACGTGGACGACTACCTGCGGCTGCTCCCGGTCCGGGCGCAGGGGGCGGTGCGGGCCTCGGTCGGGGCGGCCACGGCGGCGGCGGACGTCGACCGGCTGCTGACGGTCTGCCAGGACCTGGTGGAGCGTCAGCAGCCGGATCCGAGCGATCCCCGGACCGGGTGCTGAGCGGGTTCAGCCCTGCTGGCCGGTGGCGGCGAGCACGATCTCCCGTACCGTCACCTGCGGCGGCTGCCCGTACGCGTACGCGACCGCCTGGGCCACCGCCTCCGGGTCGAGCGCCCCGCCGGCCGACTCCTTCCAGGCCTGGTAGTCCTGCTTGATCCGGTCGTCGGTGGTGTGCGAGAGCAGCTCCGTCTCGACCGCGCCGGGGGCGATCACCACCACCCGGACCCCGCTGGGGGCCAGCTCCTCGCGCAGGTTCTCCGACATGGCGTGCACCGCGAACTTGGTGCCCACGTACGCGGTGTGGTTCGGGAAGGTCTTGCGGCCGGCGACCGAGCTGATGTTGACGATCGTGCCGCGGCCCCGGGCCACCATGCCCGGCAGCACGGCGTGGATGCCGTACAGCACGCCCTTCACGTTGAGGTCGATCATCCGCTCCCACTCGTCCGGGTCCTGGTCGGCGATCCGGCCGAGCAGCATCGCCCCGGCGTTGTTGACGATCGCGTCGGCCGGGCCGTACGCCTCCTCGGCCTCGCGGACGGCCGCCGCCACGGCCTGACGGTCCGTGACGTCCACCTTGCGGCAGAGGGCGTCCGGCAGGCCGAGCGACTCCAGCCGGTCCAGCCGGCGGGCCAGCAGGAGCAGCGGGTGGCCCAGGGCGGACATCCGGCGGGCGGTGGCCGCGCCGATGCCGGAGCTGGCGCCGGTGATCACGATCAGGGGAGCGGAGGGCACGGCGGGATCCTCTCGGGCCGGGTGGTGGTCTGCCGGGATTCAGCAGACCACCGCCCGCGCCGGGCCGCCACGGCAGCGCCGCGTCCGGGTCAGGCCCCGGAGGTCAGACGTCCTGCGGGTACCAGCGCAGCTCGACGGTGTTGCCGTCCGGGTCCTTCAGGTAGACCGACTGGGCGTCGCCCCGGGCACCGAAACGGCCGTCCGGGCCGTCGATCACGTCGAGGGCGCCGGAGTCGATCACCTCCTGCCAGTCCAGCGGGTCGACCACCAGACAGAAGTGGTCCACGTTGGATGCCTCCCGCGGGCGGGCGAACAGGTCGATGATCGTGCCCTCGGAGACCCGGACGGACGGGAACGACACCTTCCCGGCCCGCCACTCCTCCACCCGCACGCCCTCCAGGCCGAGCGTCTCCGTGTAGAACGCCAGCGAACGCTCCACGTCCCCGACGTTCAGCACCAGGTGGTCGAAACCCTTCACGCGCATGACAACCCCCGTCTCGGAGCGGGGTGCCCTTGCTGACGCCCCGTCAGTGGATCTTAACCACAGGGCCCGGCTTCGTCGCTTGCCGCTGGATCGTCGCGGACCAGGTCTCCGATGGGGGAGACTGGACATGCCCGCACCCACGAGTACCGGAGGCACGGTGAGCGCCGCACCCCTGCACGGCCACCAGGACGGGAAGCAGCCGATCCCCCGCACCCAGGACGCCGTCGCCGCTGCCCTCCCCCCGGCACAGCGGATGGAGTTCTACCGCGAGATGGGCGAGGCCACCGACGAGGAGATCGGCGGGGTCCTGCGCCGATGGTGGCTGCGTGCAGAGCTCTACCGCGACCCGGAGGGCGACCGCATCCATGCCGCCGTCCAGGCCGGCACCGCTCCGGGAACGTCCGCCTCCGCAGTCCTTCGTCGGCTGGGAGAGCGGTGAGCGATTTCGGGTTCGACGGGCCCGAACACGACGAGGACGACCCGATCACCCTCTCCCCGGCGGCGGAGGAGGTGTTGGGTGACCCGAAGACCCCGGCGGAGGTGTTCTCCGCGATGGTCGCCTTCCTGGTGGACCTGCGGGAGAACCCCTTCCCGCACCTGAGCATGCCGGTGCCGGGCCGGCCGGGTATGCACTCGGCGCCGCTGCGGCACGACCTGGGCCTGGTGGAGTACGCGGTGAACGAGAACACCGAACCGCCGACGATCTACATCTCCCGGATCCTGCGGGCGGACTGACCGGCCCTCGTCAGTCCCGCGGAGCGTGCGCACCCGCGAGACTGACGCACCCTCGTCATCATCGGGAGTCGAATGCCGGGGTCCCCGCCGGGGCCGGACTCAGGACCAGGGGTCGAAGGGGATGCCGGCGGGCTTGGAGGCGTTCAGCAGGTTGCGGAAGCGGTCGTCCTTGTCGGTGGTCTTGATGGTGGCGGCGCCGAAGTCGGCGTTGTTGAGGCGGTCGCGGAGTTCGGTGCTGGGCCAGCCGTTCCAGTCCACGATCGGGGGCTGGCGCCAGGAGTGGTAGTGGTTCTCCGGGGGCTCGTCGTTGGCGTTGGCGAGGCGGAAGAGGTGGGTCAGGGCCGGGAGGCCGTCCTTGTGGTAGACCACCTTGGGGTGGGTGCCGTCGAAGCGGACCGCGGAGCGCGGGTAGGTGGACTGGCCGCTGTGCTGGGTGACCGTCAGGTACTCGACCTGGTTGGAGGCCTGGTTCACCCAGGAGATGACGTGCTCCCAGTCGTGGCGGTGGCCGCAACAGCCGCTCACCGTCTGGTCCTTCTCGAAGTAGCTGGCGTAGACGATCGCGCACCAGCCGTTGTTGCACTTCGAGCGGGCGTAGGTCTGCGAGCGGTCCAGGTCGGACTGGTCGTGGCAGCTGCCGTTCACCGCGCCGCTGGTCTTGAGGCCGGGGTTGAGGGTGCCGTCGGGCGCGATGGCCGCGACGGCGTAGCAGCCGTCGGTGTCGTAGTCGTACGCGGGGGAGAAGGAGGCCTCGTAACCCCCGGCCCGCTGCGGGAGGTTGGGGAGGGAGTCGGCCCGGGCGGTGGCGGTGGAGAGCCCGAGCAGGAGGACGCCGGCGCCGAGCAGGGTGCCGGTGCGGCGGGCTGTGCGGTGGGCCATGCGGTGCTCCTCTTGTCGTGGACACTGACGGAGGAGCTTAGGGCCAGGGAGCGCTCTCCGGGTGAAATCCGGCGGTCCGGCCGGCGAATCTCAGCCCGGCCCGGCGGCCGCGCGCAGGGCGGCCTCGGTGGAGGCCACCAGGGAGGCGTCGCCGAGGAGTTGGCGCAGGGTCAGGGCTTCGGTGAGCAGGGTCCGGGCCTCGGCGAGGCGGCCCTGGTCGGTGCGGTGCTTGCCGAGGTGCTGGAGGCAGAAGTGCACCAGGCCGGGGTGGTCGGCGCGGGCCAGGCGGAGGGCCTCGCGGTAGTGCGGCTCGGCCGCGTCGAGGGCGCCGGCGTAGCGGTGGGCGTCGCCGAGGTTGATCCGGACCGCGACCCGGGTCGGGCCTTCGGCCGCGGCGAGGGCCCGCTCCAACAGGGCGGTGGCGTCCGGGAGTCGGCCGAGGGCGAGGAGGGCGACGCCTGCCTGTCGCAGCTCGCGGGCGCCGGTCGGCGCGGTGGCGAGGAGGGCGGTGAGGTGCTGCTCCAGGGCCGGGCGGTCGGTGGGGACCATGCGGCCGCCGGGGTCGAGGGTGATGAGGTGGTCCACGGACGGAGTGTGGCAGGGGCGGGTGACGGCGGGGCGGGGTGGTGGTCGATGATGGTCGGATGATCTACCGGGCGAACATGGTGGTGGCGGTTGTCGGGGTGGTGTGCGGGGCGCTGCTCCTGATCACCGCCGTTCGGGCGCAGGGCGAGGGCGGGGCGGTCGGGTGGACCGTGCTGGCCGCCGGAGTGCTGCTGGTGGCCGTCCTGTGGCTGGTGCTGGAGGTGCGGCAGGGGCGGCGCCGTCAGCGGGCGGCGGCGGGGAGCGGGAAGGTGTAGCTGCGAGGACGGGCGCAGGACTGGCAGGGGGCGGAGACGCGCAACTCGGTCCGGGTGCGGGCGAGTTGCCAGTGGCAGGAGAGGCTGCCGCAGGGGCAGGGCCGTCCGGCGGCCTCGGCCAGGGCGTCGAGGGCGGAGGCGGGGACCGCCTCGACCGCTGCCGGGGGGTCGGCGGGGGCGCGCTCCTGGCGCCTCCACGGCGGCGGGACGGGTGGCTCGGTCCGGCCCTGGCCCGCGCAGTCGACGCAGCGGCCCGGTCCGGCCTGGCCGCCCCAGCACTGGCAGCGGCCGTAGGTCATCCGTCCTGGGGTGTGGTGGCGGCCGGTGCCCTCGCAGATCAGGCAGATGCCCCAGCCCTGGCAGTCGGAGCAGAGCAGGCCGGTGCCGGTGCTCAGGGTGTGCAGCGGCTGGCGCAGGCCCTCCCGGCCGGCGACGAAGACCACCGGGGTGTGGGCGGAGAGGGTGATCACGCCCGTGCCGCGGCCCTGATGGGCCGTCACCTCGATGCCGTCCCGCTTGGCGCTGGCCCAGGCGGTGCCCTCGGTGTGGCCGGTCCAGCGGTGGGCCTTCCAGCCCGCCGCGGTGAAGGCGGTGGTCACGTCATCGAACTGCTCGGTGCCGAGCCCGCGTTCGACCGCGACCAGGGCGAAGTACCGCTGTCCGACCGGCTGGTCGTGCAGTTCCTGGGTGTCGGTCCACTCACGGACCGTCAGCGGCGGCGGCCCGGTGGCCAGGACGGCGGCGACGGCGAGCAGCTCGGTGCGGAGCCGGTCGGCGCTGTGCTCGGCGGGTCGTTCGGGTGCTGGTTCGGTGTCTGGTTCGGTGTCTGGTTCGGTATCCATCGCGGCAAACCCCCGGGTGGGTGGCCGCGCGGCTCTCGCACGCCCCCGGGGTGATCCTGCCAGCGTCGGTGCGCCCGCGGAACACCGCCGAACGGCGGGTGCCGGGCGCGGACGGTCAGGCGCGGCGGAAGACGGAGCGGCGCGGGGTGCGGCGGAAGCGCCGCTCGTTGCGGGGCAGGGCGGCCAGGCGGTCGGCCTCGTGGCCGGGGACGCGGGCCGGGGCGCCGGAGCCGGTGTCGCGGGCGGGGCTGCCGACGTAGAGGTCGGTGAGGGCGGCGGCGAGCAGGGTGAGGTCGCTCATGGCGGGGTTCCCTTCCGGGGAGTCCGGGGAGTCCGTGTGGAGTGGCTCCAGCCTGACCCGCCGTCATGACGGGGGCTTTGCCGGTGGATCTCGGCCCGGTGCCGGGTCGGGGCGTTCCGGTTACGCGGGGGTGACCGGCCCCGGGCGCACCCTGCCCGGGGCCGGTGGTCGGGATGACTAGGAGAAGACCACCGAGCGGAAGTGGAGGCGCTTGCCGAGCTTCTTGCCGGGCGCCATGGTGAAGTAGGTGTCCCCGTCGCAGTCGAGCTCGAGGAACACCGTGGCGGTGGAGGTGGTGAAGTTCTGCGGCGAGTAGGCGGCTTCGTCCTCGGTGGCACCGGGGGCGTTGATGCAGACGCCGCTCGTGGGGTCGGTCAGGCCGCTGGGGAGCCCTTGGTGGACCTTGTAGAGGAACTCCCCGGTGGCGCCGTGGGCCGAGGTCGGGACGGCGATCAGGAGGGTGAGGGCGCCGAGGGCGGCGACGACGGTCCGGCGGAACTGCATGGTTCTCCTCTGGCGTGCGCGGGCCGGGCCCGGGACGGGGCGCGGTGCACGAACGATTCCCCCGGGCGGGCCGGTCAGGCGTCAGATCGCCCGGGTGGCGCAACAGTTGTGATTTCCGGTCCGGGCGCGGGAACAGGGGTGCGGTGCCGGGCGTTCGGACGGGCATGACCGAAACCGCACCCGAGGTGCTCCGATACAGCGCGTTCACCACCGACCCGACCGGGGGGAACCCGGCCGGCGTGGTGCTGGACGCCACCGGGCTGGACGACGCCACCCAGCTGGGCATCGCCGCCGAGCTCGGCTACTCGGAGACCGCCTTCCTGCTCCGCGGCGAGGGCGAGCGGGAGTACCGGGTGCGGTACTTCAGCCCGCTGATGGAGGTCCCGTTCTGCGGCCACGCCACCGTGGCCACGGCGGTCGCGCTGGCCGAGCGGATCGGCCCCGGCGAGCTGCTGCTGCACACCGGCGCCGGCGAGGTGCCGGTCTCGGTGACCGAAGGGCCGGACGGGCTGGTGGCGACGCTCACCAGCGTCGAGCCGCACGTGCTGCCGGTGACGGACGAAGAGGTCGACGAGGCCCTCGCCCTGCTCGGTTGGGCCCGCGGCGACCTGGACGCGGCGCTGCCGCCGCGGATCGGCTACGCCGGGGCCCGGCACCTGGTGCTCGCGGTGACCACCCGGGAGCGGCTGGCCGCGCTGGACTACGACTTCGACGGCCTGGCCCGCTTCATGACGGAGCGTGAGCTGGTCACCCTCCAGCTGGTCTGGCGCGAGTCCAAGACCGTCTTCCACGTCCGGGACCCGTTCCCGGTCGGCGGCGTGGTCGAGGACCCGGCCACCGGCGCGGCGGCCGCCGCCTTCGGCGCGTACCTGCGGGAGGTCGGCGAGGCCGCCCCGGACGCCGAGCTGACGCTCCACCAGGGCTACGACCTCGGCCGCCCCGGTCTGCTCCGGGTCGGCCTGAGCGCGGACGACGCCCGGATCCGGGTCACGGGCGCGGCGGTCCGGATTCCGGACGCGGAGTAGCCCCTGGCGGGACCCCGCCGGTCGGGGGCGTCGGGGCGGCTGGTTGACTGCGCGCGTACCGCTCCGGCCACCCCGACCAGCGAGGTCCCGTGCTGTTCTCCGCGTTCGCCCCGATCTGGGCCCTCACCGGGGTCGGCTACCTGGTCGCCCGGCGCGGGCTGCTGGGGCCGCACGCCGAGACGGTGCTCGGACGGTTCGTGTTCCACGTCGCCATGCCGGCGGCCCTGTTCACGATGATCGCCCGCACCCCGCTGGAGCGCTTCGCCAACTCCTCGGTGCTGGCCTTCGCCGCCGGGACGGCCCTGATGATGGGACTCGGCGCGGTGCTGGCGGGGGTGGTGTTCGGCCGCGGCCGGGGCGAGCGGACGGTCGGCGGGATGGCCGCCGGGTACGTCAACTCCGCCAACCTCGGCATCCCGGTGGCGCTCCAGGTGCTCGGCGACGCGACCTTCGTCGCGCCGGTGGTGCTGCTCCAGGTGCTGGTGGTCACCCCGGTGGCGCTCACCCTGCTGGACGCCGAGGGCGGGCGGTCCGGCCGCCGGGTCCGCGACCTGCTCGCCCTCCCGCTGCGCAACCCCATCCTGCTGGCCGCCGGCCTGGGCGCCGCGGTCTCCGCCCTGCACTGGCACCTGCCCGTCGAACTGGCCCGCAGCTGCGAGCTGTTGGGCGGCGCGGGTGTCCCGACCGCCCTGGTCGCCCTCGGCCTCTCGCTGCACGGCCGCCCCCCGGCCGAGGGCCGCACCCCACCCGCCGAGCTCGGCGTGCTGGTCACCCTCAAGACCGTCCTCCAGCCACTCGCCGCCTACGCGGTGGGCCACTGGCTGCTCCACCTCCCGGCCGGCCAACTCCGCACCGTGGCCCTGTTCTCCGCCCTCCCGACCGCGCAGAACGTCTACACCTACGCCCGCGAGTACGGCGTCGGCAAGGTCCTGGCCCGCGACGCGGTCCTCTGGTCCACCCTGACCTCGATGGCCACCCTCTCGGTGGTCAGCTGGGTGCTGTGACAAGATCGCTGGATTGTCGGAGACGGTCCGGGGGGACACGATGGACACCAGGCGTGCGGTGCGTCGCGCGATGACGGGGCTCGGGGCGCTGGCACTGCTGGCGGCGAGCGGTTGCGGGTTCACGGCAGCGGAGGCGCCGGACGGGCCGGGCCTGCCGTCCGCCACCCGGCGTCCTGTCGTCTGGCCGCCCTCGCCGACCCCCTCCCCCTCGCCGACGCGCAACCGCGTGGTGCTGCGCGAGCACGCGGGGCAGGAGGACCTCTGGATCCTCGACGAGCTGGAGGACGGTGGACCCTCCGGGTGCCCGCGCCCCTCGCTGTCGAACATGGTGGTGCTCGACTCGGACGGCCATGGGTACGCGTACGCGGTGTGGCTGGCCGACGACGTGTACGTCTGCGCGGCGGCGCTGGTCCGCCGCCGGGACGGCAGGCTGGAGGAGACCTCGCTGTTCACGCCGATCCGCGAACTGGCCGCAGGGCGTCCGCACCTCTTCGCCTTCGAGGAGAACGGGGCCGCCTACCTCACGGCGTTCCTCGGGGTCGACGGCGGTGTCGCGCTCAAGGGCGACGAGAGCGGCAGGTACTGGCCGGCGCGGTCGCGGACGGTGCAGCTGGGCGGCGGACGGGTTGTCACCTTCGCCGTGGCCCGGTTCACGGGCGAGTTCTCGGGGGGCCGGCACCAGCCGTTCGCCTTCTGCCCCGTCCGGGACGCGGTCGAGTGCCGTGTCGTGCGGTAGCCGGTCGGTCAGGAGGGGCTGACGCACCCTCAGGGCAGGGTGAGGACGCGCGGGCCGTCCTCGGTGATCGCGACGGTGTGTTCGATGTGGGCGGCGCGGGTGCCGTCGGTGGTGCGCAGGGTCCAGCCGTCGGGGTCGGTGCGGTGGGTGTCGCGGCCGCCGGCCATCAGCATGGGCTCGATCGCGAGGACCAGGCCGTGGCGCAGCGGGAGGCCCCGGCCGGGGCGGCCGCGGTTGGGGAGGTGGGGGTCCTCGTGCATCCGGCGGCCGATGCCGTGGCCGCCGAAGTCGGTGGGCATGCCGTAGCCGCCCTCGCGGGCGACGGTGCCGATGGCGTGCGAGACGTCGCCGAGGCGGTGGCCGACGGTGGCGGCGGCGATGCCGGCCTCCAGAGCGCGGCGGGTGGTCTCGATCAGGGCGAGGTCGGCGGGGCGCGGGGTGCCGACGGTGAAGCTGACGGCGGCGTCGCCGTTCCAGCCGTCGAGTTCGGCGCCGCAGTCGATGGAGACCAGGTCGCCGTCGCGCAGCCGGTAGGCGGTCGGGATGCCGTGCACCAGGGCGTCGTTGACGGAGGCGCAGATCACGGCGGGGAAGGGGGTGGGGGCGAAGGCCGGGCGGTAGCCGAGGAAGGGGGAGCGGGCCCCGGCCGCGTCGAGCACGGTGCGGGCCGCCTCGTCGAGTTCCAGCAGGCTGACGCCGGGCGCGGCGGCGGCCTGGACGGCGGCCAGCGCGTTGGCCACCACCCGTCCGGCCTCGCGCATCAGCTCCAGTGCGGCATCGGTCTTGATCTCGACCATGTGGACGTACCTCTCCCCGGGACGGTGGGTCGACTGGACCCAATACTTATACCGGTATTAGTATCACGGTCATGGTGAGAGTCCCCCTCAGCCCGCAGGAGCGGGCCCGCGGCGAGCGCTTCGGATCCCTGCTCCGGGAGGCCCGCGGTGAGCGCAGCATGGTCGAGGTCGCGGCGGCGGCCGGAGTGTCGGCGGAGACGCTGCGCAAGATCGAGACCGGCCGGGCGCCGACCCCGGCGTTCTTCACGGTGGCGGCGTTGGCGCACGCGCTGGGCGTCTCGCTGGACGTGCTCGCGGAGGCGTGCGCGGAGCCGGCCGGGCAGGGCGAGGCCCTGACGGCCTGAGGGTCAGCCCGCCAGGTCGGCCAGGCGGCGGGCGGTGTCGGCCAGTTCGGGCCGGTCGGCGATCCGGTCGCGCAGGCCGCGCAGCTCGTGGCCGACCAGGGCGGGCAGGCTCGGGCGCTCCGGGCCGGCCGCCTCCAGGGCCGGGGCGAGCAGCGAGACGGCGGTCTGCGGGTCGTGCGCGCAGTAGTGGCAGTCGGCGATCCGGACGGTGAACAGCAGCCGGGTGGACGGGAGTTGGGCGGCGCCCAGCAGGTCCAGGGCGTGCTGGGCGGCGTCCACCGCGCGCAGCGCGAGCAGCGGGTCCTGGACGGCGGCGGCCACGTCGCGCAGGGCGGCCGCCGCGCCGGACTCCACCCGCAGTTGCATGGAGGCGATCGAGAGCCAGGGCGCGTCCGTCTCGTCGTGGGCGCCGATGTGGTCCAGGTGCAGCCGGGCCCGGCCTATGTGCCGGACGGTGGCCCGGACGTCCCCGGCCAGGGCGTACGCGCGGGCCTGCCCGACCTGGCCCATCGCGGCGGCCCAGTGCCGCCCGGGCGCGGCCCGGGTGATCTCCCGGGCGTAGCCCAGGGCGGTGGCGGCGTCGCCGTCGAGGCGGGCCAGGGTGCTCATGTCGCTCAGCGCGGCGACCTGGGTGGCCGGGTCGTCGGCGAGTTCGGACCAGGTGAGTGCCCGGTCGAAGCAGGCCATCGCGGTGGCGTAGCGGCCGTGCTGCATCCGCATCGCGCCGGCGGCGTGGGCGTACTCGGCGGCCAGGCGGACGAGTGGGCGGCGGCGACCGGCGGGGGTGACGGCCAGGCGGTCCAGCACGGCGCGCAGGGTGCGTTCGACGGCGGCGGCCACCTCGGGGCGGGCGGCCCGCTCTCCGGCCTTGAGGTGGGCGGCGAGCAGGCCGGCCAGGGCGTGGGCGGTGTCCGGGTCGAGGCCGGTGCGGCCTGCCGGGTCGGCGCAGAACTCGGCGTGCAGGGCGGAGAGTTGGGGCTCGGTCGGGACGGTGCAGCCGGCGGCGCCGTGCAGCGGGCAGAGCAGGCCGTAGTCGGGGAGGCGGGCGGGGGCGGGGCCGGTGGGGAAGGTGGCGGCCAGGAGCGGGTGCGGGTGATCACCTGCAACTGGCCCTCCGAGCCCGGCGAGTGGGCTGTGGCCTTCCGCTGCGCGCAGTTCCTCGCGCCCCTGGGTGCTGCCACCGGCCTCGCGTCGTCGGGTGCCGCTGCGGAGCAGGGCCGGGGCGCCGAGGGCCTCGCGGGGGAGGGGCGGGCGGACCAGAGCCGGGGGCAGGCCGGGGCCGGGCTGTTCGCTGCACTCGGCCCTGCCGAAGGCCTCGGTCAACTCGCCGCCGGTGTGCAGGAGTTCGTCGAACTGCTGGGCCAGTCGGGCATTCGCCCGGCGGGTGCCGTGCTCCAGGCGGCTGATCGCGGTGTGGTCGTAGCCGATCGCGGTGGCCAGCTGGGCCTGGGTCAGCCCGGCCTGGCGGCGCCAGTGCCGCAGGCGGGCGCCGAAGGCCTGCCAGGCGCCGGCCGCGGAGACCGGGGGCGGGCTGTCGGCGGGGAGGGCTGACGCTGCGTCAAGGGGCCTTGCTGCGGCGCGGCTGCGGTGCACTGGCAGTTCTCCCCCCGGGTCCGTGCGCGTATCGAGGACGGTACTCCTCCGCAGCCCGCCGCGTACATCGGATGGTCTCAACCTCTTCACGAACGTGGTCTCGACCTCTGCCTTCCTCCGGTGGTCGAGACCTCTGGGCGGAACCCGCAGCTTGACAGAGTTTGCCAACCGCACCGAGGGCGGTCCGCAACCGTTGACCGCGTTCTGACGACGTGTGAGTGTTCCGGCACCCGAGCACGGACGTCCCCATGGCCATGCCCCAACATGGCCTCCCCGGCGCGCCTTTGGCACGCCGTCCGTGGTCGAGGACCCCCACGTTCGAGGAGCCTCGATGAAACGAAAGTTGCTGACGGCGGGCACCACCCTGACCGTCCTGGCCGGGATGCTCGCCGCCACCGCGGCCGGGCAGGCCGGAGCCGCCCCACAGCCGGTGCCGTCGGGAGCGCAGTCCGCGCAGTCCGCACTCGTCGCACTGAACACCGCCGTCGCCGCCGCGGACCAGGCCGCCACGGCCGGTCTCGACGCCCTGGCCAAGGGCCCGGACGAGACGTACCAGCGCTCCTCGGTGACCCCGTGGATCAACGGTCTGTACTCCGTCGCCTACCAGCGCACCTACAAGGGCCTGCCGGTGGTCGGCGGCGACGCCGTCGTGCTGGCCGACGCCCAGGGCCGGGTGCACGGCAGCCAGAACGCCAAGTCCGGTGCGATCGGCGTCTCGACCAAGGCCGAGGTCACCGCAGCCGCCGCCGAGGCCACCTCCCGCGCCAAGCTGGCCTCCGTCTCCGGCGTCGAGGCCGGCCGTCTGGTGGTCAAGGTCAAGGACGGCGTCTCCACGCTGGCCTGGGAGACGGTGGTCAACGGCCGCACCCAGACCGCCCCGAGCCGCCTGCACGTCTTCGTCGACGCCCGTACGGGCGCGGTCATCGACTCCTACGACGACGTCAAGGCCGGTACCGCGAACAGCAAGTGGAACGGCCCCTCGCCGACCATCACCACCACCGCCTCGGGCAGCACCTACTCGCTGCGCGACCCCAGCCGCCCCGGCCTGAGCTGTGCCGACTACTCCACCGGCCAGGTCTTCTCCAAGTCCAGCGACACCTGGGGCAACGGCAGCTCCACCAGCAAGGAGACCGGCTGCGCCGACGTGTTCTTCGCGGCGCAGAAGGAATGGGACATGCTCCGCGACTGGCTCGGTCGCAACGGGCACAACGGCAACGGCGGCAGCTGGCCGGTCAAGGTCGGCCTCAACGACGTCAACGCCTACTGGGACGGCTCCTCGGTCTCGATCGGCCACAACAACGCCAATGAGTGGATCGCCTCGATCGACGTGGTGGGCCACGAGTTCGGCCACGGCCTCGACCAGTTCACCCCCGGCGGCGCGGCCAGCAACGAGGCCGGCCTGGGTGAGGCGACCGGCGACATCATGGGCGCGCTCACCGAGGCGTACGCCAACCAGAGCGCCCCGTACGACGCCCCCGACTACCTGGTCGGCGAGATGATCAACCTGGTCGGCTCCGGGCCGATCCGGAACATGTACAACCCCTCGCAGGTGAGCAACAACCCCAACTGCTACTCCTCCTCCATCCCCAACACCGAGGAGCACGCGGCGGCGGGCCCGCTGAACCACTGGTTCTACCTGCTGGCCGAGGGCAGCGCCCCGGGCGGCGGCAAGCCCAACAGCCCCACCTGCAACAGCAGTTCGGTGACCGGCATCGGCATCCAGAACGCCGGCAAGGTCTTCTACGGCGGCATGCTGCTCAAGACCAGCAGCATGACCTACAAGAAGTACCGCGTGGCGACCCTGTCCGCCGCGAAGACGCTGGACCCGACCTGCAACTTCTACAACCGGGCCAAGGCCGCCTGGGACGCCGTCAGCGTCCCGGCCCAGACCGGTGAGGTCACCTGCACCTCCCAGCCGGGCAGCGACTTCTCGGTGACGCTGAACCCGACCAGCGGCTCGGTGGACAAGGGTTCCTCGGTGACCGCCACGGTGGGCACCCAGACCACCTCCGGCAGCGCCCAGACGGTCAACCTGACCGCCTCCGCCCCGGCCGGCGTCTCGGTCTCCTTCAGCCCGTCCTCCGTGCAGTCGGGTTCGTCCTCGACCATGACCGTCACCGCCTCCAGCTCGGCGGTCAGCGGCACCGTCACGGTGACCGGCACCGGCACCGCGACCCACACCGCGCAGTACCAGCTGACGGTCAACGGCGGCGGCAACCCGGACCCGCAGATCCCCAACATCAGCGTGGCCAACGTGCAGGCGCACCTGACCCAGCTGAACACCATCGCCTCCCAGAACGGCGGCAACCGCCGTGCGGGCAGCGCCGGTTACACCGCCTCGGTGGCGTACGTGAAGGCCAAGCTGCAGGCGGCGGGCTACACCGTCTCCGAGCAGACCTGCACCTCCTGCACCTACACCTCCAACAACCTGATCGCCGACTGGCCGGGCGGCCCCGCCGACCAGGTCACCATGCTCGGCGCGCACCTGGACTCGGTCGCGGCCGGCCCCGGCATCAACGACAACGGCTCCGGCTCGGCCACCCTGCTGGAGAACGCGCTGGCGCTCGCCCAGGCCAACCCGCAGAACCTCACCCGGCACGTGCGCTTCGCCTGGTGGGCCGGTGAGGAGCAGGGCCTGCAGGGCTCCAACCACTACGTCGGACAGCTGAGCTCGTCGGCCCGCGCCGCGATCAAGGGCTACTACAACTTCGACATGGTGGGCTCCACCAACGGCGGCTACTTCATCAACAACATCAACTCGGCCACCTCGGCCCCGATGAAGGCCTACTGGGACTCGCTGAACCTCCAGCCGGAGGAGAACGTCGAGGGCCAGGGCCGCTCGGACGACTACTCCTTCCAGCAGGCCGGCATCCCGACCTCGGGCTACGCGGCCGGCGCCAGCGCCACCAAGACCTCGGCGCAGGCCACCAAGTGGGGCGGCACCGCGGGTCGGGCGTACGACTCCTGCTACCACTCCTCCTGCGACACCACCGCCAACATCAGCGCCACCGTGCTGGACCGCTCGGCGGACGGCGTCGCCTACACCATCTGGAAGACCTCGGTCGGCGGCACCACCAACCCGGACCCGACCCTGAACGTCACCCTCAGCCCGGCCAGTGGCACCGCCACCGCGGGCAACTCGGTGACCTCGACGGTCTCGGTCAGCGGCAACCCGGCCCAGACGGTGAGCCTCTCCGCCTCGGGCGCCCCGGCCGGCACCACGGTCTCGTTCAGCCCCTCCTCGGTGCAGACCGGCTCCTCCTCGACCATGACGGTCGCGGTCGGCTCCTCCACCACCCCGGGCACCTACAGCATCACGGTGACCGCGGCCGGCTCGGTCAGCCGCACCGCCACCTACAGCCTGACGGTCAGTGGGACCTCCTCCGGCACCTGGGCGGCGGGCGCCACCTACGCCGCCGGTGACGTGGTGACCTACAACGGCGTCAGCTACCGCTGCATCCAGGGCCACACGGCCCAGGTCGGCTGGGAGCCGCCGAACGTCCCCGCCCTGTGGGGCCGCATCTGATCCAACCGAAGACAGGCTGTGCCGCGATCCGTCGAGGGGGACGGGTCGCGGCACAGCCGCGTCCGCACGCGGGTGCGAGAAGCGGAAGCTGGACCCACCCATAAGATTACTTATCGTAGTCATCCACTACACTCGGTGGCAGGCAAGGGAGTTGTCACACCGAGGAGCGCAGCGCGATGGCCATCGAGACCCTGGACGTGGACCGCACCGACCCGGAGTACCGGGCCTGGCTGAAGGAGGCCGTCCGCAAGGTGCAGGCCGACGCCAACCGCTCGGCCGACACCCACCTGCTGCGCTTCCCGCTCCCGTTGGACTGGGGGATCGACCTCTACCTGAAGGACGAGTCCACCCACCCGACCGGCAGCCTCAAGCACCGCCTCGCCCGCTCGCTCTTCCTCTACGCGCTCTGCAACGGCTGGATCCGCCCCGGCCGTCCGGTGATCGAGGCCTCCAGCGGCTCCACCGCCGTCTCCGAGGCGTACTTCGCCGGGCTGATCGGGGTGCCGTTCATCGCGGTGATGGCCAAGAGCACCAGCCAGGCCAAGATCGACCTGATCGAGTTCCAGGGCGGCGAGTGCCACCTGGTGGACAGCGCCTGCGAGGTCTACGAGGCGGCCGCCGAGCTGGCCGAGCGGACCGGCGGCCACTACATGGACCAGTTCACCTACGCCGAGCGGGCCACCGACTGGCGCGGCAACAACAACATCGCCGAGTCGATCTTCGCCCAGCTCCGGCTGGAGCCCCACCCCGAGCCGGCCTGGATCGTCGCCACGGCCGGCACCGGCGGCACCTCCGCCACCCTGGCCCGCTACGTCCACTACACCCAGGCCGACACCCGCATCTGCGTGGCCGACCCGGAGAACTCCTGCTTCTTCCAGGGCTGGGTCGACCACGACCCCGGGGCCACCTGCGACACCGGCTCCCGGATCGAGGGCATCGGCCGCCCCCGGATGGAGCCCAGCTTCGTGCCCGGCGCCGTCGACCGGATGATGAAGGTCCCCGACGCCGCCTCGATCGCCGCGATCCGGGTGCTGGAGCGGGTGCTCGGCAAGAAGGCGGGCGCCTCCACCGGCACCGGGCTGTGGAGCGCCCTGCGGATCGTCGCCGAGATGCGCGCCGCCGGGCAGCACGGCAGCGTCGTCACCCTGATCTGCGACCCCGGCGACCGCTACCTCGACAAGTACTACTCCGACGACTGGCTGTACGGCCAGGGCATCGACATCGCCCCGCACCAGGAGCAGCTGGAGCTCTTCCTCAAGGACGAGGGCCCGCTCGGCTGAGCGAAAACCGGTGGTGGGCGGACGGACTCCGCTGGTAGGCAGGCGGTATGAACGACCTTCGGACCGAACGCCTCCTCCTGCACGCCTTCACCCCGGAGTCCGCCGCCCGGGTGGAGGCGGGCGAGCCCGGCGACGGCGACCACTGGACGGACGGCTACCCCGGCCCCGGTGAGCAGCGCGCCACCCGCAACTTCCTGAACCGCTGTCAGGACGGCACCACCCCGCACCCCTTCGGCAACTACGAGATCCGCCGCCGCGAGGACGGCGCCGCCCTCGGCGGCATCGGCTTCCACGGCGACCCGGACGCCGCCGGCTCGGTGATGATCGGCTACGGCCTGGCCGAGTCCGCCCGGGGCCTGGGCTACGCCACCGAGGCCGTCCGGGCGATCGTCGAACACTGCCGCGCCCAAGGGGTGGTCACCCTGCGGGCCGACACCGACCCGGACAACCACGCCTCGCAGAACGTGCTGCGCAAGGCCGGCTTCGAGCTCGTCCGGGAGGACGAGGACGGGCCGCAGTTCGAGATCGCACTGGCCGACGGCGCCAAGATCGTGACCTACCTGGAGCTGGCCTCGCTCGACGCGCTGCGGCCGGGCGCCGAGGTGGCGGGGCTCGCGGTGCGGGAGGTCGACGGCGCCTCGGCCGAGAACCGGGAGGCCCGGGAGCGGATCGGCGGCCCGTACGGCTGGAGCAGTGCGCGGCGCACCGAGGAGCAGTGGCGGCGGTCGCTGGCGGAGCGGCCGGGCCGGCGGTTCTGGACGATCACTAGGGACGGCGAGGCGGTGGGCACCGTGGAGACCGAACCCCACCCGGACGGCTCGGTCGAGATCGGCGCCTTCGGCCTGCTCCCGGAGCACGTCGGTCAGGGGCTCGGCGCCGCCGCCCTGACGCTCGCGCTGCGCACCGCCTGGGCCACCCGGGAGAACACCACCCGGGTCGTCCTGGACACCTGCACCAAGGACCACCCGAACGCCCTGCGGAACTACCTGGCCCGGGGCATGACGGTCTACAAGACGGAGACGGGCAACAAGGGCGCCTCCGCCTGACGGCGCCTCGGGCCACGTCGGGGAGCGGGACCGGAGGACGCGCGGGGGAGCCGCCCGCAGGGCGGGGCTCAGGCGAGCAGCAGCTCGCGGATCGACTCCCGGGCCACCGTCGCCTCGGCGGACGGCAGTGCGGCGTCGGTGACCCAGGTGTCCACGGCCGTCAGGGGGGCGATCGCAGAGAGGCCGACCACGCCCCACTTGGTGTGGTCGGCGACCACGACGGTGCGGCGGGCGGAGGCGATCAGGGCGCGGTTGGTCTCGGCCTCGGCCAGGTTGGGGGTGGTCAGGCCGGCCTCCGCGTCCAGGCCGTGGGCGCCCAGGAAGAGCAGGTCGAAGCGGAGCTCGCGGACGGCCCGGTCGGCCACCGGGCCGACCAGGGCGTCGGACGGGGTGCGGACCCCGCCGGTGAGCACCACCGTGGTGCCCGCCCCGGTGCCGGCCCGCCGGGCCCGCTCGAAGACCTCGGAGACCGGCACCGAGTTGGTGACCACCGTCAGGTGCTCCACCTCCACCAGCTGCTGGGCCAGCGCATAGGTGGTGGTGCCGCCGGAGAGCGCGACCGCGCTGCCCGGGGTGACCAGGGCGGCCGCGGCCCGGGCGATCTGCTCCTTGGCGGAGGGCTCCAGCACCGACTTGGCCTCGAAGCCGGGCTCGTGCGCCAGGGCCGCGCCGGCCGCCACCGCCCCGCCGTGCACCTTCTCCACCGCCCCGGCCCGGGCCAGCGCGTCGAGGTCCCGACGGATCGTCATGTCGGAGACGCCCAGGCGCTGCGTCAGCTCGTTGACCCGGACGCCGCCGCGCCGCCGCACCTCGTCGAGGATCAGCGCGCGGCGCTGCTCGGCCAGCAGGTTGCTGGTGTCGGCCATCTGTCAGCCCTCCGGGTCGGTCCTTGGCGACATCCTGTCAGATCGTCACACCCGGCAGGTCCTCGGGGACGAGCAGCTGGAGCTCCTCCGTGGTCGGGTCGGCCAGCTGGGCGACCCGCATCGCGTGCCGCTCCACCATGGTCTCGAACACCTGCCGCGCCGTCCGGCCGTTGCCGAATCCCGGCCCCCGCTCCAGCCGGGAGAAGTGGTCCAGCAGGGCCCGTTCGGCGGCCTCGGTCAGCGCGTACTCGTGCTCCACCGACTGCGCCCGGGCGATCTCCAGCAGCTCCCCGGCCGAGTAGTCGGGGAAGGTGACGGTGCGGGAGAAGCGGGAGGAGACGCCGGGGTTGGCGGAGAGGAAGCGCTCCATCTCGGTGGTGTAGCCGGCCACGATCACCACCACCTCGTCCCGGTGGTCCTCCATCAGCTTGACCAGGGTGTCGATCGCCTCGCGCCCGAAGTCCCGGGCACCGTCCTCGGGGGCCAGCGCGTAGGCCTCGTCGATGAAGAGCACCCCGCCCCGGGCCCGGTCGAAGGCCGCCTGGGTGCGGATCGCGGTGGAGCCGATGTGCTCGCCGACCAGGTCCACCCGGGCCACCTCCACCAGGTGGCCCTGCTGGAGCACCCCGAGCGCGGCCAGGATCTCCCCGTACAGCCGGGCCACCGTGGTCTTGCCGGTGCCGGGGGAGCCGGTGAAGACCAGGTGCCGCCGCAGCGAGGGTGCCTTCAGCCCGGCCTGCTGGCGGCGGCGGCCGACCGAGATCAGGTCGATCAGGGTGCGCACCTCCTGCTTCACGGTGGCCAGGCCGATCAGCGCGTCCAGTTCGGCGAGCGCCTCGTCGGCCGGCCGGCAGTCCGGGATCGGCGCGATCGAGGCCGTCACCGGGGCGGCGGCGGTGGTGAGTTGGACCGTCCGCGGGGCCGGGACGGCCGGTGCGGCGGGCGCGAGGGGCTGGGCCGCCGGGCTGTTCGGCGGGGCCACGTCGTCCGAGACGCAGTTCTCCGTCACCGGCCCCGGCTCGGAGAACTCGAACCCGGCCCGCGCGTTCTGCTCCGCCCGGCAGCGGGTCAGCACCGTGCGGCAGCCGTCGATCACGTGGAAGCCGAAGCCCTGTCCCTGGGAGACCCGGCAGTCGGTGAAGCTGCCCCGGCCCTGTGCCGAGACGTAGACGGCCGCCTCGGCGCTGCCCCGCACCGTGCACTCGTACAGCTCCGGATCGGCGCCGGTGGTGACGATCACCCCCGTCCCGACCTCGGAGACCTCACAGCCCGTCAGCCGCCCGCCGCTGCCGTGGTCGCGGAACCAGAGCCCGGTCGCCGCCTGCTGCACCCGGCAGTCCGCCAGCTGGACGGTGGCGCCGCCGCTGACCGAGACGGCCGAGCTGCGCACCGCGCTGAACGAGCAGTCCTTGGCCGTCACCAGCGAGTCCCGGTCGAGCACCGAGAGCGCGCCGGGCACGTCGTGCACCGAGCAGTCGGTGAGGGTGGCCCGGGCGCCGTCGCTGACCCAGACCGCAGGGTAGTCGCCGGTGCTGGAGTGCAGCTCGCAGGAGAGCGCGCTGACCTCGGTGCCCGGGTCCCAGACCGCCAGCGCGCCGCGGCCGAACTCCCGGACGGTGGCGTGCTCCAGGGTCAGCCTGGCCCGGCCGCGCAGGTCGGCGCCGTTCTCGGCCAGCTCGTACAGGCGGCAGCCGGTCAGGGTCAGCTCGGCGCCGCTGTCCAGGGTCAGCCCGTTGTCCGAGACCCGGTGCACGGTGCAGTCGGAGAGCCGGCCGACGGCCTGCTTCTCCGCCAGCACGCCGCTGCCCTTGATCTCGTAGACCTCACAGCCCGTCAGCTCGACGCTGCTCCCCACCCCGGTGATCAGCACCCCGGCCCCTCCGGCGTGGTGCACCCGGCAGTTCTCCAGCCGGGCGGTGGATCCGTCCAGCACCGCGAGCCCGACCTGGGCCGAGCCGGCCAGCTCGGTGGACTCGGCCACCAGCGCGGCCCCGGCGCGCAGCCGCACGCCCAGCCCGGCCGGGTTGAGCACGGTGCAGCCGCGCAGGGTCAGCGCGGCCCCGTCGGTCAGCTCCACCCCGGAGTCCGCCGTGGCCTCCACCCGGCAGCCGGTCAACTCGGCCGCCACGCCCGGTCCGTGGACCAGCACGGCCGGGGCCGCGCGCTCCGAGCCCTCGATCACCAGGCCCTGCACCACCGCGTCGGCGGCCAGGGTGAGCGGCACCCCGGCGGGCGGGTCGAGCCGGACGGTGCCGGGCCCGTCCGCCGGGCGCAGGGTGACGGCCTTGTCCAGCACGACGTTCTCCCGGAACGTCCCGGCCCGGACGGTCAGCGTGTCACCCGGCTCGGCGGCCGCCACCGCCTCGGCCAGCGTCTGGTACTCGCCGGCCCGGCGCCGCCAGCGCGAGGCGCTGTCCTGGGTGACCCGGACCCTGTGCTCAGCCATGACGATCCGCCATCCCCACCTCTGTCAACGGGCTGTCTGTATCGGAGCTTGCCGTGCTTGCCGCACCGGGAGACGCCGGACCGCCACGACCGGTACAACGACCGGGCGCGGCACGGGTTCCGCCCGCTGCGCGCGGGTGGTCAGCGACGCTCCAGGACGGTGAACCGGTCGCCCAGGTGCAGGGTGCCGATCAGGCCGGTGAAGCCCTCCGGCCGCTCCGGGATCAGGTTCTGGCCGAAGACCAGCTTCTGGCCCAGCTGGTGGTGGCGGCCCAGCGCCCGCAGCGGCTCGGGGCCCCGGCGCTCGCCGGTCTCCTGGTCGGTGGTGGTCACCACGCAGCGGCCGCAGGGCTTGGCCACCCGGAAGGTCACCTCGCCGACCCGCACCCGCAGCCAGTCGTCCTCGGCCCAGGGCTCGTCCACGTCCACCACCAGGTTGGGGCGGAAGCGCTCCATCGGCATCGGGGCCGCCTTGCGCTCGTCCTCCGGGTGGTCCTCGGCGATCCGGGCGTTCAGCTCCGCCAGCGAGCCGGTGGTGGTGAGCAGCAGCGGGAAGCCGTCGGCCATCGTCACGGTGTCGCCCGGGCCCGCGTGCTCCGGCTTCACCGGGCGGGCCAGCGGGTCGTCCAGGTGCACCAGGCGCACGCCGGGGAAGTACCCGGCGAACCAGGCGTTGGCCTCCTCGGCGGCCAGCGCGGTGGTGAAGAAGGTGCCGAACACCTCGGCCTTGACGGAGGGCTCGCCCGCGGGGGCGGCGATCTCGATCCGCTCGCCGTCCGGCGCGGTCACGGTCAGCGAGCCGTCGGGGGAGGGCAGGGCGCGGAACTGACCGAGCGTCGGCTCGTCCCGCTGGGTCACGGCCTTGCCGCCCTCGTCCACCAGCATCCACCGACGGTCCCCGGTCAGGCCCCAGGGCTCGACCTGGGCGCTCTCCGGGCTGAGCCGGTACGTGGACTTGATCGGATAGATGTGCAGACCCGTCAGCTGAGGCATGCGCCCATCCTGCCAGAGCTCGGCGGCGCCCTTGGGCGCGGGAGCGCCCCGCAGGGGCGCGGGGAACTGCGCGCTGGGGAACGGCAACACGTGCAACTGGCTCGCATGCCCCGATCTCACGCCGCTCCGCCTTCCGGACTCGCGCAGTTCCTCGCGCCCCTGCGGGGCGCTTCCGCGGGTGGCGCTCCGCGCATACGCCGAGGGGCCGCCTGGACCGGTGTGGTCCGGGCGGCCCCTCGGGACGACCGTCGTGCCCTGCTCGGTCCCGATCCCCCCGGATCGTGGACGCAGGTGGAGCGGTACGGCTCAGTAGGCGTTCCCCTGGTAGCCGGACTGCGGGTACTGGGGCTGCTGCGCCACCGGGCGGACCGGGGCGGCCGGGCGGAACTGGTTGCCGCCGAAGCTCTGGTCCGGGAAGCCCTGCGGGACCGAGGCGGCCCCGGCGAAGCCCTGCGGTGCTCCGGCGTACGCCCCCTGATTGGCCATCTGGGGAGCCGTCGCGTAGCCCTGCGGCTGGTACTGCTGGAAGGCCGGGCTGGGACCGCCGGCCGGGCGCTGCTGCGGCAGCTGTCCGGTCTGGCCGTAACCCGGCACCTGGGGCTGCGGAGAGGTGTAGACCGCAGGGGTCGGCTGGGCCGGGATGTACTGGGTGGCCGGGCCGCTGCTGCTCGGGCCGGGGCCCAGGGCCAGCCGGGCCGGGGGCAGCGCGGGGAGGTTGCCGCCCGGGCTGTCGAAGCCCGTACTCCCGTACGTGGAGCCGTAGTTGGTTCCGTAGCCGTAGCTCGACGAGGCCGGCGGCAGGGCGGCCGGCACATTGATGGGGGCGATCTGCGGGACACCGCGCTCTGCGACCAGGCTGTCGTAGATGGGCGTGCCGGAGCTGAAGGACGGAGAGGGGTAGCCGACTCCGTCGTAGGAGCGGGGCGAGGTCATGGGGCATACCGTAAGCCCACAATGTGCCTGCTGAGGAGAGTGAGAGGCGTAGGAGTTCCAGTGTTTACGTACTCTTCTCCGGAACAACTCGCTCGAAAGTGTGATGATCGGACATTTCGACGCCGCTTTCCGGCCACCTCCGGGAGCTGACGGAGCGTCGAACGAGGGGCGAACACTCCGTGGCCGACCGACAGCACGCGCCCCCCGGTGAACCGGGGGGCGCGTGTCTGGTGGCGTGAGCCCCCGTCAGCGGGTGGAGAGTGCCTGGATCGGGAAGCCGGGGCGGCCGGCCAGCTCGGAGGTGCAGTGCGCGCAGCGCACCGCGGCGGCCGGGATGGAGCTCAGGCAGTCCGGGCAGTCGGCCTTGGGCACCGGCACGTCCTTGACCGGCTCGAAGCGCTGCTGGAGCTTGCCGACCGGGACCACCACGGCGAAGTAGATCACCGCGCTGACCAGGACGAAGCCGATCAGCGCGTTCAGGAAGCCGCCGTAGGGGAAGCTGGTGCCGCCGACCTCGAAGGTGCGCTTGCTGTAGTCGCCGACCGCGCCGGTGGCGACGCCGATCAGCGGGGTGAGGAAGGCGGTGACGAAGCCGGTGACCACGGCGGTGAAGGCCGCGCCGATCACGATGCCGACCGCGAGGTCCACCACGTTTCCGCGCAGCAGGAAGCTGCGGAATCCCTTGAACACCGGGAACTCCAAATCGTTGAAGGGGGAGAGGGGGCGCACGCGCCGTGCACGGCGGGCCCGATTGGCCATTGTGACCCTTCAACCCCCGTGTGGTCCAAGCCAGTTCACCTGATCCGCGTAACCGGGGCACCGGTGTGCGAGGCCCGAAAACACACCCGCCCGGGGCCGTGGCGGCCCCGGGCGGGTGGACGGGCGGGCTGACCGGAGGTCAGATCCCGGCGGCGCGCAGGCGCTCCGCATACGGCTGGATCCGGGCCACCGCCTCGGCGGTGCGGCGCACGGTGGCGGCGTCCATGTGGGTCCAGAGCGGGACGGTCAGCACCGAGTCGGCCAGCCGGTCGGTGACCGGCAGCGCGTCCGCCTGCCCGAGGTGGGCGTAGGACTGCTGGCGCTGCACCGGCGGGTGGAAGTAGCGCCGGGTGTCGATGCCCTCGGCCTTGAGCGCGGCGGCCAGCTGCAGGGCGGTCAGACCGAAGGCCTCGGCGTCCAGGATCATGGTGAGGTCCTTGAACGTGGAGACGTCGCCCTCCTCCGGCAGCGCCAGCCGCAGGCCCGGCAGGCCGGCCGTGGCCCGGGCGAACTCGGCCACCAGCGCGCCCCGGTGGGCCACCCGCTCGGGCAGTCCGGCGACCCAGGTCAGGCCGACGGCCGCGTGCAGCTCGCTCATCCGGGCGTTCAGACCGGGGAAGAGCGTGTTGTAGTCACCGGGGTTGCCGTAGTCCCGGCCGGTGCGCAGGGTCTTGGCCAGCGCCGCGTCCCGGGTGGCCACCAGGCCGCCCTCACCCGCGACCGCGACCTTGGTCGGGCTCATCGAGAACACCTCGGCCAGGCCGAAGTTGCCCACCGGGACGCCCTTGCGCTTGGAGCCGAAGCCGTGCGCGGCGTCGTAGACCACCGGCAGCCCGGCCGCGTCGGCGATCCGCTGGATCTCCTCGGTCTGGCAGGGGGTGCCGTAGACGTGGGTGGCCATCAGGGCGGCCGGGTCGTCCGCCGCCTTCAGCCGGGCCTCGGCGTCCGCCGGGTCCAGGGTGATGTCCTGCTCGCGGGCCTCGGCGAACAGCGGGGTGCCGCCCGCCCAGTGCGCGGCGTGCGCGGTGGCCGAGAAGGTGAAGCCCGGCATCAGCACCGGACGGCCGCCGCCCACCCCGGCGGCCTGGAGCACCAGCATCAGGCCGGCCGTGCAGTTGGAGACCGCCACCACGTGCGGCACCTCCAGGAGTTCGGCGGCCCGCTCCTCCAGCTCGGCCACGGTGCGGCCGTTGGTCAGCATGCCGCTGTCCAGCACCGTGCCGAGCCGGGCCAGCAGGCCCTCGCGGTCCGGCACCTGGACGCGGGTCAGCGGCAGGCCGTCGGGGAAGGCGGGAGTGCCGCCGAGGAAGGCGGGCGCTGCGGTGTCAGTGGTGGTCATGGTCGGTTCGATCCCCCCAGGGTCGAGGTGGTGGCGCGGCTTCGGAACGGGCCGGGGCGGCGACGGGCACGGTGCCCCACTGGCCGGGCTGCACCCGCCAGACCGGAGCCCGGGCCCGGCGGCGCGGCGCCGCCCGGTCGGTCTCCGGCAGCGGGACGGCGAGCAGCACCAGCACCAGCGGGAGCACCTGGACCCGTTCGCGGGAGAGGATGCCCAGGTTGTTGATGGTGGAGAAGGCCCAGCAGAACAGCAGGGTGTAGACCAGCGCGTACGCGATGTACGAGCGTTTCAGGAACAGCCGGGGGAGCTGGCGCATCCGCGGCCAGCCGCGGATGAACATCACCAGCAGCGCGAAGCACTCCACCGACTGGAACAGGCTCTGGATGTTGGAGGCCTCGAACGGGAACGGGCGGAACAGCACGCTCACCACGGCCATCGGCAGACCGGCCGGATTGAGGCTGAAGGCCGGTGCGGCGTCCTCCGGAGCCGGCGCGTTGATCATCGAGTTGCCCTGCGAGGTGCGTCTCGAGGTCTCCGAGAGCACCTGGTTGACGGCGTCGCCGCCGCCCTGCCCGGAGGTCCCGAAGAAGGTGTTCACCTGTTGCAGCATCAGCATCACCATGGCGCCCAGCACCGCCACGGTGACCACCATCCGCAGCGGGCCCAGCGCGCTGACCTCCTTGGGCCGCTTGCGCAGCACGTACGCCACGGTGAGCCCGGCGCCGGCCAGCACGGTGACGTGCGGACGGACCATCGCGGTGCCCAGCGAGCCCAGCCCGATGAAGACGAAGGCGCCGAACTGACGGCTCAGCAGCTTGGCCACCCCGTAGGTGGTCAGGCCCAGGCAGAACATCATCCAGGCGTCCTTGCCGATGCTGGACGGCCAGAACAGCAGCGAGGGCAGGAAGAAGACCAGCTTGGCGTAGCGCCGGGTGTCCGCCTCCGGGAAGGCGATCTGCAGCGCCCGCCAGAACAGCAGCAGCCCCCAGAAGCCCAGCCAGGAGAAGACCAGGAAGCCGCCGACCAGGGACGGGCCGGTGATCGCGTACACCACGCCGGTGACGATGATGATGAAACCGGTGCCGGCCACCTTCATGCCCAGGTCGTAGTGGATGCCGGCCGAGAAGTCCGCGGTGTCCAGGAAGTAGGCGAGCTCGCTGCCCTTCTGGTGGTACATCTTGGCGTCCGCCGCGCCGCCGTAGAGCACGAAGGCCATCAGGTAGCGGGGGAACGCGCAGAGCAGCTTGAGGGCCATGGCCAGCATCAGCAGCCGGAACACCCTGGGCTGCGGGTTGTTCGCGGCCACCCGGGCCAGGATCGGGGTCCCTATCGCCATCAGGGCGGGCAGCACCAGCAGCGCCCCCCAGGTGTCGTAGCTGGTGTGCACCATGGTGAACACGAAGACCGTGACGTAGGTGCAGACCAGCCCGCCGGCCACCAGGGTCGACCAGGGCACGACGGGCGACCGCAGCGCCTGCCGGAGCATCAGAAGACCTCCAGGTCACCGAGCGGCCAGCCACGGCTCGTCGAACCGGTGCTCGGCGGCCCGGTCGACCCCCGCCCGGGCCAGCGCCAGCTGCTTGGTGTCAGGCACGGTGCTCAA
>NZ_JBSGEL010000065.1:0-42324 GCF_053602875.1 Kitasatospora sp. NPDC004289
AGCACTTCGCGGTCTTCAACCTGGCGGACTGCGCGATCGTCTGCGGCGGGATCCTGGTGGTGCTGCTGTCGTTCAAGGGGAGCAACCCCGCGGGCCGCCGCCGCCGACACCGCCGTGCCCTCGACCGAGGCCGTCGGCCAGGCCTTCGACACCTGCGCGGCCCCGTCCTCGACGGCCATGGACTCCTGGTCCGCCTCGCCCTACCGGACCGTCGGCATCTACGTCGGCGGTGCCGCCCGGGCCTGCGCCCAGGGCAACCTGACGCCGGCCTGGGTCTCCGGCCGGGCCGCCAAGGGCTGGACCTTCCTGCCGGTCTACGTCGGCCGCCAGGCCAAGTCGGGCTACTCGCTGCAGATCGACACCGACCTGGTGAAGGCCGAGGCGCAGGGCGCCGAGGAGGCCGCGGACGCGGTCAAGGCCGTCACCGACCTCGGCTTCCCGCGGCTCAGCCTGGTCTACAGCGACGTCGAGGGCGGCTACGCGGCCGCCGACTCGCCGCGCGTGCTGGCCTACCTCAAGGGCTGGACCAACCAGGTGCACTCGCTCGGCTACCGCTCGGGCGTCTACTCCAGCGCCTCCGGCGCGGTGAAGGACCTGGGCACCAAGTACGAGGACCCGTACTACCCCACCCCCGACGTCATCTGGTCGGCGGCCTGGAACCAGTACGCGGACCTGTCCGACCAGGGCATGGGCCTGGCCAAGCCGTACTACTGGCTGGCCGGCGGCCGCCGGGTGCACCAGCACCGGGGCGACCACGACGAGACCTGGGGCGGCATCCGGATCAACATCGACTCCAACGTCCTGGACGTCAGCTCCGCGGCGTCGGACCGCACGGTCAAGTCCGGCCAGCGGCTCCCCAGCGGCGCCAGCCTGGCCGGCGACACCACCACGGTGACCATGCAGTCCGACGGTGACCTGGTGGCCCGGCTGAACACCCACAACGGCCCCGGCCCGGTGCTCTGGCGCAGCGGGACCTCCGGCACCCTCGGCGCCTACGCGGTGATGCAGGGCGACGGCAACTTCGTGGTGTACGGCCCGACCGGCGGCTACACCCTGGGCGGCGGCCTCTGGTCGACCGGCACCTACGGCAGCACCAACGCCAAGGTCCAGCTCCAGGCCGACGGCAACCTGGTGGTCTACCGTCCGGACGGCAGCGCCGCCTGGGGCTCCGGCACCTACCGGGTGGGGCAGACCTTCGCCTCGGGCGGGCAGCTGGGCAGCGGCAGGTGGACCCAGGGCGTCAAGGACTCGCTGGTCATGCAGGCCGACGGCAACCTGGTGATCTACAAGCTGGACGGCAGCGCCGCCTGGTCGACCGGCACCTGGAACAGCCCCGGCGCCTACCTGGTGCTGCAGGCCGACGGCAACCTGGTCCTGTACGCCCGCGGCGGCGGCCCGACCACCGGCGGCGCCCTCTGGTCCGCCGGCACCTGGGGCAACCCGGGCGCCCGGCTGACCCTGCAGGACGACGGCAACCTGGTGATCTACCGTCAGGACGGCAGCCCCGTCTGGTCCTCCGGGACCTGGATGGGCTGACCGGCCCGCACCGTGAGGACGGAGGGCCCCGACGCGATCGCGTCGGGGCCCTCCGTCCGTTCGGACTCCGGTGGTCCGGGGCGGCCTAGAAGTCGTCGTCGAAGGCGACCGAGCCCTCGACCGCGACCTGGTAGGCGGAGACCCGGCGCTCGAAGAAGTTGGTCAGCTCCTGGACGTTCTGCAGCTCCATGAAGCCGAACGGGTTGCTGGAGCCGTACCGGACCGGCAGGCCGAGGCGGGCCAGGCGCTGGTCGGCCACGGCCTCCAGGTACTGGCGCATCGACTCGGTGTTCATGCCGGGCAGGCCCTCGCCGCAGAGGTCCTGGGCGAACTGGAGCTCGGCCTCGACGGCCTCCTCCAGCATCTCGGTGACCTGCTTGGCCATCTCGTCGTCGAAGAGGTCGGGCTCCTCCTCGCGGACGGTGTCCACCACCGAGAAGGCGAAGTCCATGTGCATGGACTCGTCCCGGAACACCCAGTTGGTGCCGGTGGCCAGGCCGTGCAGCAGGCCGCGGCTGCGGAACCAGTACACGTACGCGAAGGCGCCGTAGAAGAACAGGCCCTCGACGCAGGCCGCGAAGCAGATCAGGTTGAGGAGGAACGCGCGGCGGTCCTCCTTGGTCTGCAGCGAGTCGATGTGGTCGACCGCGTTCATGTACTTGAAGCAGAACTGCGCCTTCTGGTGGATGGAGGGGATGTTCTCCACCGCCGCGAAGGCCGCCGCGCGGTCGTCCGGGTCGGGCAGGTAGGTGTCGAGCAGCGTCAGGTAGAACTGGACGTGCACGGCCTCCTCGAACAGCTGCCGGGACAGGTAGAGCCGGGCCTCGGGGGAGTTGATGTGCTTGTAGAGGCTCAGCACCACGTTGTTGGCGACGATCGAGTCACCGGTGGCGAAGAAGGCGACCAGCCGGCCGATCATGTGCCGCTCGCCCTCGCTCAGCTTGGCGAGGTCGGCGACGTCGGAGTGCAGGTCCACCTCCTCCACGGTCCAGGTGTTCTTGATCGCGTCCCGGTACCGGTCGTAGAACGACGGGTAGCGCATCGGACGGAGCGTCAGCTCGAAGCCCGGGTCGAGCAGCATCTTCTCGCGGCCGGGGGTCTCGGGGGTGGTGCTCACTGGCAGGCCTCGCAGGACTCGGGGTTCTCCAGGGAGCAGGCCAGCGCGGCCTCCTCCTCCGGGGTGAGGGTCGGGGCGCCCACGGTCACCGGGACCGGGGCGGCGGCGCGGGCGGCGCCGGTGGCGGCCTGGGCGATCCGGGTGGCCGGGCGCGAACGCAGGTAGTAGGTGGTCTTCAGACCGACCTTCCAGGCGTAGGCGTACATCGAGGAGAGCTTGCCGATGGTCGGCGCCGCCATGAAGAGGTTCAGGGACTGGCTCTGGTCGATGTAGGGCTGACGGGCGGCGGCCAGGTCGATCAGCGCGCGCTGCGGCAGCTCCCAGGCGGTGCGGTAGAGCGAACGGACCTCGCCGGGCAGCCAGTTGAAGTCCTGCACCGAGCCGTTGGACTCGCGCAGCGCGTCCCGGGTCTGCTGGTCCCAGACGCCCAGCTCCTTGAGCTCGCGGACCAGGTACGGGTTGACCTGGAGGAACTCGCCGGAGAGGGTCTCGCGCTTGAAGAGGTTGGAGACCTGCGGCTCGATGCACTCGTAGACGCCGGCGATCGAGGCGATGGTCGCGGTCGGCGCGATGGCCAGCAGCAGCGAGTTGCGCAGGCCGGTCTCGGCGATCCGGGCGCGCAGCGCGTCCCAGCGGTCGGCCCACGCGGGGGTGACGCCGAAGTGGTCGATGTGCAGCTGGCCGCGGGCGGCCCGGGTCTCGCCGTACGCCTCGTGGCGGCCGAACTGCTCGGCCAGCTCGCTGGAGCGCTCGTAGGCGGTGAGCATGATGCGCTCGGCGATCAGCGTGGAGAGCTGCTTGGCCTCGGCGGAGTCGAAGTCCAGGCGGAGCTGGAAGAAGACGTCCTGAAGACCCATCACCCCGAGGCCGACCGGCCGCCAGCGGGAGTTGGAGGTCCCGGCCTCGGTGGTCGGGTAGAAGTTGATGTCGATGACCCGGTCCAGGAAGGTCACGGCGGTGCGCACGGTGGCGTCCAGCCGCTCCCAGTCCATCGCGTTCACCAGGTCGGCGACGGTGGCGCCCGCGGCGACGTGGGCGCCCAGGTTGACCGAGCCGAGGTTGCAGACGGCGGTCTCGGAGTCGTCGGTGACCTCGATGATCTCGGTGCAGAGGTTCGAGGAGTGCACCACGCGGCCGGGCAGCGCGGTCTGGTTGGCGGCCCGGTTGGAGGCGTCCTTGAAGGTCATCCAGCCGTTGCCGGTCTGCGCCAGGGTGCGCATCATCCGGGCGTAGAGGGTCTGCGCCGGGATGGTGCGGACGGCCTTGCCGGCCTGCTCGGCCTTGAGGTAGGCCTCGTCGAACTCGGCGCCCCAGAGGTCGACCAGCTCGGGCACGTCGGCCGGGGAGAACAGCGACCAGTCGGCGTTGGCGTTCACCCGGCGCATGAACTCGTCCGGGATCCAGTGCGCGAGGTTCAGGTTGTGGGTCCGGCGGGCCTCCTCGCCGGTGTTGTCGCGGAGCTCCAGGAACTCCTCGATGTCCGCGTGCCAGGTCTCCAGGTAGACGCAGGCCGCGCCCTTGCGGCGGCCGCCCTGGTTCACCGCGGCGACCGAGGAGTCCAGGGTGCGCAGGAACGGGACGATGCCGTTGGACTTGCCGTTGGTGCCGCGGATCAGGCTGCCGCGCGAGCGGATCCGGGAGTAGGAGAGGCCGATGCCGCCGGCGTGCTTGGAGAGCCGGGCGATCTGGGCGTACCGGTTGTAGATCGAGTCCAGGTTGTCCAGCGGCGAGTCCAGCAGGTAGCAGGAGGACATCTGCGGGTGCTTGGTGCCGGAGTTGAACAGCGTCGGGGAGCTGGTCAGGTACTCCAGACGGCTCATCAGCTTGTAGAGCTCGGCCACCTCGGCCACCGACTTCTCGGTGTCGCCGACCGCCAGGCCCGCCGCGACCCGGAGCAGGAAGTGCTGCGGGGTCTCGATCACCTGACGGGTGATCGGGTGGCGCAGCAGGTAGCGGGACTGCACGGTGCGCAGGCCGAAGTACTCGAAGCGGTCGTCGCCGGCCGTGTCGATCAGACCGTTGAAGGCGGCCGCGTGCTTGGCCACGAAGGCCGCGGTGACGTCGCCGATCAGGCCCTCGGCGTGGCCGACGGCGATCGAGGCGGCGAAGGAGACGGCGCCCTGCGAGACGGCCTCGTCCTGGATCTCCAGGGCGAGCAGCCGGGCCGCGAGCTTCGAGTACTGCGGGTCCTCGGCGATCATCGAGGCGGCAGCCTCCACGGCGAGGCCGCGCAGCTCGGCGAAGTCCGACCCGGCGTGCCGGCCGCGCAGCGCAGCGGCCGCGACGTGGCCCGGGTCCACCTGGGGGAGGTCGGCGCTGCGGTCCGTGAGGAGCCGGAGGAGGGCGGCGCCCGGGTCGGTCCGGTCTTCGGCGGTTCCCTGGGCGGGCAGGGCAACTGAGGCAGCGATGGTCAAGGCGCTTCTCTCCTGGCGGCGGCGGTCGGCATGGCTGCCGGGCCGAATCGGGCGCAGGGGAGTACGGCGCGGACACCGTCACGGCGCGCGCGATCCACCCCCGGCCCACCCGCGAGGCCCGGACGTCACTGCTGTGCTCCAAGGCGTCTGCGGGGAAGCCGTGTGGCACACCGTCGGCAGGTCACCGGACTCGCGGGCGGTCGTACCGGAAGCCCGCTCACCGTTGCGGGGCAGTCCCGGACTTCCACCGGAGTTCCCCTGCATCGACAGCGAGAGCGAGCATACATGTAGTGCTACCTGGCTCGGCGGACCCCACATCTTGTGTGGTGTCGTGTAGCGCAGTGGTGGCCCGCAGTGATGGGCGTACGCCCGGCGGGAGGCCTTGCCAGGACCCGGGACCGCCCCTGTCTGGGGGTTCCGGCGATGGCCTAGGATCTGCGCACATGAGTGATGGGGTGGGCATGAACGGTGGCAACGGGCAGCAGCCCGGTCAGGAGTACCCGCAGTACCAGCAGCAGTATCCGGCGTTCGGCCCGCCGCCCGGCGGACCGGACTGGGACGCGATGGCGCAGCGGGCGCAGGACGACGCCAAGCGCAAGACCCGGATGCGGCTGCTGCTCGGCGTGGTCGCGCTCGCGGTCGTCGGCGGGCTGGTCGCGGTGGCGGTCTCGGTGTCCTCGAAGGGCGGCGACCCGGTGGCCAAGCCGACCGGAGCGGCCTCGAACAGCCCCACGGCCGGGAAGACCGGCTCCAGCCCGACGGCCACCGCGGGGGAGAGCAAGGCGCCCGTGCCGGCCCCCGGGACCCCGCTCGCGGGTGACGACGCGTCGCTCAAGGCCATCTGGGACGCGAGCACGGACAAGGCCGCGGTGGACCCGGCCGCGTTCTTCCCCGACCAGACCATCGACTTCGGCGGCGCCACCTGGACGCGGCGCAGCGCGACGACGGTCACCCCGTGCTGGCACGCCATCACCGGCGGGCTCGCGGACGTGATCGAGAATCAGGGCTGCCGGCAGGTGCTGCGGGCCACCTACGTGCTGAACGACAGCGCCGTGGTGGTCGGCGTGGCGGTCTTCGACAAGCGGCTCCAGGCGGAGACGGCGACGAACAACGTCAACGGGCAGATCAAGGGCCTCCAGGTGGAGGGCATGAAGGACTTCTGCCAGGAGGTGGGCTGCGCGAACACGCACGGCTCGCTCGGCCGGTTCGCCTACTTCACGGCCGCGGGTTCGGCGAAGGAGGGCGGCGTCGTCGCGGACAAGGTCGCCACCGACGCCGGGCCGGGCTTCGCCGCCCGGGTGCGCGCGACGCTGGAGAAGCGGGCCCTCTCGCAGGCCGGCTGACCGGTGTGACCCGGAGTCAGCTCCGCCCGGTGGTCCGGATACTGTCTCCCCGTCAAGGATGATCAGGATCGTTCAGGGGGAGTCCGTGAGATCTCTGCGGGGCCGGCACGGCGGTGCTGTGACGCTGGCCGCCGTGACGCTGGCCGCCTCGGTCGTGTGCGCGACGGTGATAGCGGTCAGCGGTGCGGAGGACGGGACGGGGCCCGCCGCGGCCCCGACCTCGTCCGGGCCCGACCCGACCTCGTCCCCGACGCCGCGTCCGGTCCCGGCCGACCTGGGCAAGGACCTGCTCAAGCGCGACCCGGCCGCTTCGCCCAACGCCCGGGCGGTCTTCCAGATGCTGGCCGACCTGGAGCAGGCCGCCCGCTCGGGCAAGCCGCGCGGCACGGTCATCGGGCAGCACGTGGAGCTGCAGAACGAGCTCTACAACACCTCCTACGGCGACTTCGCCGGCTCCAAGCCGGCCGGCTACTACTACAAGAAGGCGGCCGACATCACCGGCAAGCTGCCGGGGTTCGTCGAGACGGACCTGGGGCCGGGGTACGGGCAGTCGACCTGGGGGGTCGGCAACGAGCGGAGCTACTCGGCCGGGCGCTGGCCGTCCTGCGAGGCCAAGTGGCAGTACACCGACGACGCGGTGGACCTGCTGAAGGCGGTCTGGTCGGGCTACCCCCGTGCGGCGGACGGCAGTTACGGGACCGGTGAGGGCGGCGCGCAGCGCAACTGCGACGGCAGCACCACGGCCCTGCCGGACAACGGCGGCGCCCCGGCCGGGATGGTCGGCATGTCCTTCCACGAGCCGTACCCCGGTGCCCCGGTGAAGTCCTTCGAGAACGTGCTCTGCCGCAGCTCCCCCCGGACGACCGACCCGAAGTGGTTCGGCCGGGTGGTCGACCAGGCGGGCGGCACCCGCGAGAACAAGGCCCTGATGGAGGACCTGCGCTTCCTCGCGGACCACCTGGAGTACCTGGCCTCGCACGACGTCCCGGTGCTCTTCCGGCCGTACCACGAGATGAACAACCAGGACTGCCAGCGCAGTTTCTGGTGGTCCGGGCAGACCGGCGCCGACTTCAAGAAGCTCTGGACGATCACCTACCGGTACCTGGTGGAGACCCGGGGGCTGCACAACCTGATCTTCGTCTGGACCCCGGTCTCCTGGGACGGTGCCCCGGGCGTCGAGCCCTGGGACTACTACCCGGGCGAGGGGTACGTCGACGTGGTCGGGGTGGACGACTACAGCGGCAGCCCGACCGACCCGATCGGCACCGGCGAGCTGTGGACCAAGCGCTACTACGACGGCCTCTCGGCGTACCGCAAGCCCCGGGTGCTGGCCGAGTCGTTCGCCGTTCCGGTGAACTCCCGTCAGCAGGACACGCTCGCGCAGACCCCGTGGACGATGTGGACGGTGTGGGGGCAGTCGCTCACCGAACGGAACGTCAGCCCCGGACCGGTGGTGAACCGGCTGTCCGACGTCAAGGACACCTACAACAGCCCGTTGGCGATCACCGGCGGGTCGGGGCGTTTCGGGGCGAACCAGGACTGGTCGGCGCTGCACTTGGACTGAGTTTCATAGCGATCGCCCGGGCGACCGAACCCGGTGTCAACGGCGTCGGAACGGTGTGGCAGGCTAGCCGCATTTGACCGGCCATCACCAGGGGGGCAACCGGTGTCCTACGCGACCGAGCTCGGATACGCCGGGCGGCACGTCCGGCCGGCCGCCGTGGTGGCGGGCGGCTGGGGCGCGATCCTGCTGATCTGGGCGGCGTACAACTGCTTCGGGCAGGTGGGCTTCGTCACCTTCGTCCAGGGGATCTTCTACTACGGCGTCAGTGACGGCTCCTCGCAGGCCGAGACCAACAACCTCAACTACGCGGTGGTCTACCTGGTTTCGGCCTGGCTGATCCTCGGCGGGCGGTACTGGGCCCGGGGCGTGGTGATGGGCGTCGCCCTGGTGGAGGGGTACAACCGGCTGCGCAGCCTGACCGGCGCGCTCCTCGACGCCCCGCAGCGCGAGTGGTTCACCGGGACCGTCGAGGGCTGGCTCAAGCTGTCGACCTTCGCGGTGGGCCTCCTGGTCACGGCCGGTCTGGTGGTCGTGCTGGGCCGCTCGTTCCTGCTCGCCGACCAGCAGCGGCGGGTCGAGGAACCGATGCGCCCCGCACCGCAGTTCGGGCCGCCGCCGCAGTCGGGGTACGGTTTTCCGGGGCCGGCCCAGGGCCGGCCTCCGGTCCAGGCCGCCCCCGCGCAGGCCGTGCCGGAGCAGGGGTGGGTCCAGCAGGCCCCACCGGCCGCCCCGTACCGGCCGGAGCCGGACGAGTACCCGCTCGGGCAGCCGGCGCCCGGCCGAAGTCCCGCCGAGTGAAACGTAGTTGGAGATGACGACAGCACCTGTGCGGCCCGTGGGCACGATATCCCGTGAGGCGCAGCGACTGGCGGAACGGCACCAGGACTGGAAGCCGGGACTCCTGCCGTTCTACGTCTCGTTCCTGGTCATCTTCGGCTTCTCACTCTGGGCCTTCGTGCCGAACCCGACGCTGCTCGGCTGGGTGATCACCATCGTCTGGTCGATGCCGATCATCGGCGTCATGATCGGCTTCCAGGGCGTGCTGATGGTCCGTCGGCGCCTGCGCAAGGTGAGCCAGATGGTGCCGCCGGCCCCGGCCGAGGACGACTACCTGATCGTGCTGGTGCCGACCATCGGCCGGCACGACACCTACCCGGCGCTCGAGCGCTCGGTGCTCTCGTACGTGGACCACCTGCCGCCCTTCTTCCCCTGGATGCGGGTGGACATCCTCACCGAGGAGGGCTGCGAGGCGGGGGAGAAGATCGACCGGCTCGCGGAGCGGAACCCGTTGATCCGGGTGGTCACCGTGCCGAAGGCCTACCAGACGCCCAACGGCACCAAGTTCAAGGCCCGCGCGAACCACTACTCGCACGAGCTGCGGATCGCCGAGGGCGAGGCCGAGGACGACGTCTGGGTCCTGCACATGGACGACGACACCGGTGTCGGCCCGGACACCGCCGCGGCCACCGCCCAGTTCGTCAACCGGCAGCGCCGGGCCGGCGACGACGCGAAGCACATGGCGCAGGGCATCCTGACGTACCCGCGCGAGAACGCGGTCAACACCTTCACCTGGCTCGCCGACGCGATCCGCCCGGCGGACGACATCGCGCGCTTCCGGGCGATGACCGGCACCGGCACGCCGACCGCCGGCGTGCACGGCGAGCTGCTGCTGATGCGGGCGTCGGTCGAGGCCACCATCGGCTGGGACTTCGGCCCGGACACCATCGTCGAGGACGCCCAGCACGCGCTGAACTTCTGCATCCGCTACCCGGGCCGCAGCGACTGGTTCAACGGCCGCTGCTACGGGGCCTCCCCGGCCGGGGTGAAGGACTTCCTGAAGCAGCGCGAGCGGTGGGCCTGGGGGCTGGTCGCCCTCTGCTTCAACCCGACCATCCCGCGGCGGTTCCGGATCTTCATCGGGATCGGCATGGTGAGCTGGGTGCTGGGGCCGCTCCAGCACGTCGGGCTGGTCATGCTGCTCGCCTGGTTCACCGGCACCATGAACACCTCGCCGGTGACCCAGTCCGTGGTCTTCATCTGGGCGGTGAACTTCGCCTACGTGATCTGGACCTACTGGGAGGGGCTGCGGCTCAACGTGATCTCCTCGGCCCAGCACCGCCGCAAGTGGTGGGAGCCGATGGCGATCGTCGCCCTCATCCCGGTGTTCTCCTTCCTGGAGGGCTGGGGCGGACTGCGGGGGCTGATCAAGTTCCTGCGGCGCGAGGAGAACAAGTTCGTCGTCATCGCCAAGCCCGCCTGACCGGCCTAGGACCCACAGTGAAGCGTCACATCATCTTCGTCGCCCCGGTCGTGATCGTCGGAGCCACCGTCGCCGTCCCGCTGGTCTTCGGCGACCACCCGATCCAGTTCGACCACGCGGTGCCGGTCGCGGCGAAGCAGGTCGTGCCGGAGCCGGGCGCGGTGACCGGTGGTCCGTCCGCCGCCCCCGTCGTGCCGTCCGCCGCCGCCACCGTGCAGGGCGGCAAGGCCGCCCCGAGCCCGGACCCGGCCGAGACCTACCGCGGGCCGAAGGTGGCCAAGCCGTGGCAGCCCGGGAGCCCGGAGTGGGGGGTGCAGGTCTACTGGCTCGACGACCCGGCCGACCCGGACAACTACGTGCAGGGCAAGGCCGACCGGATCGTGCGGTACGTGGTCGGGCTGAACGCCAACTCGCTGTCGGTCTCCTTCCCCTTCTACACCAAGGGCAAGACCTCGAACCTGCTGTCGGTCGAGCCGACCACGCCCTCCCCGGACCGGGTGGCCCTGCTGATCGACGCCGCGCACCGGGCCGGACTGCGCACGGTGGTGCGGCCGATCCTCGACGAGGGCGCGCTCCAGTCGCCGCAGGGGGACTGGCGGGGGAGCATCGAGCCGTCCGACCGGAACAAGTGGTTCGCCGCGTACACCAAGCTGCTGAAGCCGTACCTGAAGATGGCGGAGGAGCACCGGGCCGCCGGATTCACCATCGGCACGGAGTTCAACTCGCTGGAGGGGGACGCGCGTTGGCAGCCGCTCATCGAGCAGGCCAAGACGCTGTACCACGGTCGGGTCGGCTACGACGCCAATTGGGACAACTACGTGAAGGGTCCGATCGGCGTGCCCGCCGAGGAGCTCGGCGTGGACGCCTACTTCCCGGCGAAGAAGGCCGGGGACGACGCCCCGGTCTCCGAACTGGTGGCGTCCTGGAACTCCTGGCTGGACAAGAAGGGCAAGGGGCCGCTGCCCGGCACCACCCTCACCGAGGTGGGCATCCCGGCCCAGCAGGGCGCCTTCCAGACGCCCGGTGACTTCTACACCGTCCGGGCGAGCAACGACAGGGCGCAGCCCGCGTGGTTCACCGCGGTCTGCCAGGTGGCGGCCGAACGCAAGCTGGGCGGCGTCTACTTCTGGTCCGCGTACTTCGGGACGGACCCGGGCAAGGCGGCGAACGAGAAGACCCCGCGGATGGAGTTCGCCGGCCGCCCGTCCTCCGAACAGGCCATCCGGGACTGCTTCTCGGGCACCTACCAGGTACCCGAGAAGCAGGGCTGACCTTCCGTCAGCCGGTCGGCCGGCTGGTCGTGGTGGCCGTCCGGGAGCCGGACGGCCGGGTGGTCGGCGGCCGGGTGCTCGGCCCGCCGGGCTTGCGGGTGGCCGAGGCCGAGGGCGAGGGGGACGGGCTCGGCCCGGGGGCCGTCGGTGAGGGCGCGGCGGTGGGCTCGGGCGTGGCCGCGGGCTCGGCCGCCGGGGCGGCCAGGACCAGGTCCAGCTGCTCCGTCAGCCAGGGGCCGACCAGCCGCTTGCCGGCGGGCGCCAGGTAGGTGCCGCTGCCGCGGGGGTTGAGCAGCGAGCCGTTCTCGTCGGTGGCGTCGCAGGCGCCCCGGGGGCAGAGCAGCTTCTCCAGGTCGAGGAGCTGGACGGCGCCGTCGGAGGCCTGGACGAAGTCCTCGACGTGGCGGTTGTAGCAGGAGCCCCACCTGAGGTTGATCGCACCGTTCCAGATGCGCTCGTTCATCAGCAGCACCTTGGCGGCGGGGGCCTGCTTGCGGACCAGGTCCACCGCGGCCTGGAGCCGCGGGTAGTAGAGCTCCCGGTACTCCGGGGCGCAGGGCGAGAGCCGGGCGCCGCCGGTGTTCTGCTCGGTGGCGTCCCAACCGACGTGGATCACCACGGCGGCCGGCGCCGCCCCGGCCAGCTGCTCGCGCCAGCGGGTCTCCCGGTCCCGGCACTCCTCGCTGGTCCGCAGCTCCTGCCCGGAGGTGACCCGGACGGAGTCCGGGCCGAACAGGCCGCAGCCGCTGATCCCGCCGTCGACCACCGTGTACCGGCTGCCGTACTGCTGGACCGAGGCGGCCAGGTCCTGCGCCAGCGAGTCGCCCAGCGCCAGCACCACGGGCCCGCCGCCCGGACGCGTCCGGGCCTCGAAGACCTGGGGCAGGTACCAGGCGCCGGCGCCGGCGGCCACGGCGGCCGCGGTGATCAGCGGCACTGCCCGGCCGATCCGCCACTCGGCCTTGCGGACCCGGTCGGTGAAGCCGTGCAGGAACCAGGCGGCCAGCCAGGAGACCGCGCCGCCGAAGCCGAGCAGCACGGCCGGGCCGGCGTTGTCGGTTTGCTGCTGGAGCACCCAGTACACCGGCAGGTGCAGCAGGAAGAGGCCGTAGGAGATCCGTCCGGTGGCCGCCAGCGGGGCGAACGAGAACACCCGGACCAGCGGGCCGCGGTCGTGGCACAGACAGACCGTCAGCACGGCCACCAGGACGGCGACCGCGGTGAGCCCGGCGTCCCGGTACAGCCAGGGCTGGTGGTACGAGGTGGTGATGACGCTCAGCCAGACCAGCCCGGCGAGCGCGGCCGTCCCCAGGACGGTGAGCAGCACCGTGAGGCCGGTGGAGGAGCCGCCGCCGCGCCGCGTCCGGTGCGTGCGGCGCTGCCACTGGTGCACCAGGAGGGCGGCGGTGGCGCCGGCCAGGAAGGCCACCGCCCGGCCGTCGGTCCCGAGGTAGAGCCGGTCGCTGTTGCCGCCGTCCCAGCGCAGCGGTGCCACCGCCGCGGCGCCGGCGCACAGCAGCAGGGTGAGCGCACCGGCGACCGGCACCGACCGGCGGCACAGCAGGAGGACGCCGACCAGCAGGACCGGCCAGACGAGGTAGAACTGCGCGGTGATGCTGAGCGACCACATCGCCGCCAGCGGGTCGATCTGGGCGTAGTGGTCCCAGTACGCGCCGCCCCGGTGGAGCTGGGCCCAGTTGGCGGCCTGGCCCAGCGCGGCGAGCGCCTCGGGCCGCAGGCGCCGGACCTCGTGGAGCGGACTGGTCAGCAGGGCCAGGGCCACCACCAGCAGCAGGGTGACGAGCAGCCCCGGCAGCAGCTGCTTGACCCGTCGGCGGTAGAACCGGCCGAGGGCTATTCGGCCGCTGTCGTGGAGCTCCCGCACCAGCAGCAGGGTGACCAGGAAGCCGGACAGGACGAAGAACGCGTCGACACCGAACAGCCCGCGCTCGAACCAGTTGGTGTGGTAGAGCAGCACCGACAGGACGGCCAGGCCGCGCAGCCCGTCGACCGCCTCGTAGCGGCCGGCCGACCCGGCTGCCGCGGCCGGGTCGTACGGGAGCGGGAGCGGGAGGTCGACGGCGTACCGGCTCCGGCCGGGGACGACGGCCGACCCCCGGGCCTCCCGCATGTCCTGCAGGGTGTACGCCGGTACGGGCGTGCCGTTGTGCGGCATGTCCCGCATTGATCCCCCTAGCTGTCCTGGTCCTCGGGCGGTGGAGGCTGCACTCCACGGCCGTCCGAGCATAGTGCGGCGTCGGCGGGGGGCTTCACCGGCCCTGGGCCGGACCGGTCAGAACGTCAGGCCGTAGGTCAGCAGCACCACGCCGGGGCGGACCTCCCAGTCGCGCTCCGGGGTGCGGGCGAAGCCGAGCCGCTCGTAGAGGCGGTGGGCCGCGGTCATCGACGAGCGGGTGGAGAAGGCCATCCCGGTCAGCCCGAGCTCCCGGCCGCGGGCCATCGCGGCGCGGACCAGCAGTTCGCCGACGCCGCGGCCGCGGGCGGCGCCGGAGACCGCCAGCATCCGGATCTCGCCCTCGTGCGGCCCGGCGATGTCGGCGAACGGGGTGCCGCCGGCCGCGAAGGTCACGCAGCCGAGCAGCTGCCCGTCGCCCTGGTCGGCCGCGACGAGGAGCTCGGCCTGCTCGAACCGGGGGCGCGCGTCGAGGAGTTGGGAGGCGTAGGGGCCGTCGGCCGGGCTGTGGCCGTCACCGACGAAGGACTGGTGGGTGATGCGGCCGACGGCCTCGAGGTCGGCCTCGACGGCCGGTCGGATGACGATGTCCATCCGGTCAGTCTGCCGGAGCGCGGGTCCGAGGGGGCGGGCAGGGTGCCGCGTAGCGCCGCGCCCGGTTCGGCCTCGCGCGGATAGCCGCCGGGGCGGTGCCAGTTGTCGCGCCCGTGGCGGGAGGTGCGGGCCAGGTCGCGGCCGATCAGCAGGCCGAGCAGGGCGAACGCGCCGGTCACGGCGGCGAGGGCGAGGGCGCTGTGGAGCGTCGAGGTGTCCATGGCTCCACTCTCCCGCCGGGCGCGGGCGGCCACGAGTGGCAGGAATGACCCATTGCGTCGATATCCTGCCATCGGGCAGGCTGGTCCCATGACGCTGCGCAACGTGGTCACGGTGGTACTGGAGGAGGTCCACCCCTTCGAACTCGGGGTGGCCTCCGAGGTGTTCGGTCTGGACCGGGGTGAGGACGGCCTGCCGGTCTACGAGTTCGCGGTCGCCGGGGAGGCCCCCGGGCTGCTGCGCACCCACGCCGGGTACCGGATCGAGGTGGAGCACGGCCCGGAGAAGCTGGCCGAGGCCGATCTGGTGATCGCCGCCGCCACCCACGTCCGGGACGAGTACCCGGCGGCGCTGATCGAGGCCCTCCGGGCCGCCGCCGAGCGCGGCGCCCGCGTGCTGTCGATCTGCAGCGGCGCGTTCCTGCTCGGCGCCGCCGGACTGCTGGACGGCCGGCGCTCCACCACCCACTGGAAGCACACCGCCCGGCTGGCCGAGCGCTTCCCGCTCACCCGGGTCGAGCCGGACGTGCTCTACGTGGACGAGGACCCGGTGATCACCTCGGCCGGGACGGCGGCCGGGATCGACGCCTGCCTGCACCTGGTCCGCAAGCTCCAGGGGCCCGAGGTGGCGCGCGGGATCGCCCGCCGGATGGTGGTCGCCCCGCACCGGGACGGCGGGCAGGCGCAGTTCGTCAACCGGCCGCTGCCCGACTGCGACGAGGACTCGCTCGGCGGCCTGCTGGACTGGCTGCGCCGCCACCTGGACGGCGAACTGACGGTGGAACAGCTCGCCGCCCGGGCCCACATGTCGCCGCGCACCTTCGCCCGCCGCTTCCAGCAGGAGACCGGCACCACCCCGCACCGCTGGCTCACCAACCAGCGGCTGCTGCTGGCCCAGCGTCTGCTGGAGGGCACCAACGACCCGGTGGAGACGGTGGCCGCCTCCTGCGGCTTCGGCAACGCGGCCACCCTCCGGCACCACTTCACCCGGTGGCTCGGCACGACCCCGCAGGCCTACCGGCGGGCCTTCGGCTGACGGCGCCCGGAGAGGCCCGGCGGGGCCCGGCGGGCCTCAGAGGTGGTCGGTGGAGTTCCAGAGCTCCGGCGCCAGGCGGCCGCCGTGGGCGCGCCAGACGCCGGCCGAGCAGTTGGCCACCGGTGCGAGGTCCAGCAGCTGGCGCTCCGTCAGGCGGTCGAGCACGTAGCGCATCATCAGCACCGGGCAGTCGTGCGAGACCACCAGCACCGGGCGGCCGTCCTCCTCCTCGGCCAGGTCGCGCAGCAGGCTGCGCACCCGCAGCGCGACGTCCAGGAAGGACTCGCCGCCGGGCGGGCGGTAGTAGAGCTCGCCCATCTTGCGGCGGCGGGCCGCCTCGCCCGGGTGCTCCTTCTCGATCGCGGCCGGGGTGAGCATCTCCAGCACGCCCAGCTCGCGGTCGCGCAGCCGCTCGTCGTGGCGGACCGTCAGCCCGACCGGCACCGCGCCCAGGCCCCCCGCCTGGGCCAGCGCGATCCGGGCGGTCTCGGCGGTGCGCACGTACGGCGAGCACCAGACCGAGCGGGGCCGGTCGGCCGGGGGCAGGGCGGCCCACCAGCGGCCGAGCGCCTGGGCCTGGGCCTGGCCGTGCAGCGAGAGCGGGATGTCGGCGTCCCGGCAGGTGATCGGGACGGCCATCGCGCCCGTCTCGGCGGCCAGCTGGAACTCGATGTTGGCGGTCGACTCGCCGTGTCTGGTGGCGATCAGCAGCGAGGGCAGGGGGGTGCGCCGGCCCTCGCCGCTGTCGGTGCGGTGCCCGTTGAGGACGGTGATGCTGCTGTGGTCCACGTGATCTCCCCGTTGGTCGTACTACCAAATGATCGCGCCGTCCTCCCAGTGTTGACCGGGAAGACGGCGCGATCACAGGGCGCGCGCGTCACGGATCGGTGCGCCGTGGCGCCGTCAGTGCGCCGCGACGGGCTCCGGGGCCTCGGGCGCACCGCTGGCCGGCTTCGGGGCCTCGGCGGTGTAGTCGGACTTGCTGGTCTCGTCGACGCCCTCGGGGGCCTTGAGGGCCTTGAACACCAGGGTGAGCACCACGGCGACCAGCACGTTGAGCACGAAGGCGGTCAGACCGATGTAGCCGATCTCGCCGACGCCGGGGATCTCGGCCGAGCTGCCGCCGAAGTGCTTGGTGGCGGCGGAGGAGACCCCGTAGGCCTTCCAGGTGCCGTAGACCATGCCGGCCGCCCAGCCCGCCAGCAGCGCCCAGCGGTGGAACCACCGGGTGAACAGGCCGCCGACGATGGAGACGAAGGTCTGCAGGATCCAGATGCCGCCCAGCAGCTGGAGGTTGATGGCGAACTGCTTGTCCATCAGCAGCACGAAGGCCAGCGCGCCGACCTTCACCAGCAGGGAGGCGATCTTGGCGACCTTGGTCTCGTCCGCCGGGGTGGCGCCGGGCTTCAGGTACTCCTTGTAGATGTTGCGGGTGAAGAGGTTGGCCGCGGCGATCGACATGATGGCGGCCGGGACCAGCGCGCCGATGCCGATCGCGGCGAAGGCCACGCCGGTGAACCAGTCCGGGAACATGTTCTCGAACAGCTGCGGCACCGAGAGCTGCGGGTTGAAGCCCTTCACGCCCTTGCCGACGCCGGCCGCGATGGCCATGAAGCCGAGCAGCGCGAGCAGCCCGAGCATCAGCGAGTAGGCGGGCATGATGGCCATGTTCCGGCGCACCGTGTTGCGGGACTTGGAGGCCAGCACGCCGGTCACCGAGTGCGGGTACATGAAGAGCGCCAGCGCCGAGCCGAAGGCCAGGGTCGCGTACGTCCACTGCGCCTTGGGGCCGGTGATCAGCGAGCCGACCGGCTTGCCGGTGGCCGGGTTGACGGTGGAGAACTTCTGCGCCGCCGAGTCGAAGATGGCGCCGTAGCCGCCGAGCCGCATCGGGATGTAGATCACCGCGACGATGATCACCAGGTACACCAGGGTGTCCTTGACGAAGGCGATCAGCGCCGGGGCGCGCAGGCCCGAGGAGTAGGTGTACGCGGCCAGCACCGCGAAGGCCAGGAAGAGCGGCAGGTCCTTGACGAACCAGTTGGCGTCCGCGCTGCCGCCGACCCCGAGCACGTCCAGCACCGCCTGGATGCCGACCAGCTGGAGCGCGATGTACGGCATGGTGGCCAGGATGCCGGTGAGGGCGACCACCAGCGACAGGCCCTTGGAGCCGTACCGGCCCTTCACGAAGTCCGCCGGGGTGACGTAGCCGTGCACCCGGGAGACCGACCAGAGCCGGGGGAGGAAGAGGAAGACCAGCGGGTAGGCCACGATCGTGTAGGGCACCGCGAAGAAGCCCGCCGCGCCCGCGCCGTAGACCAGCGCCGGGACGGCCACGAAGGTGTACGCGGTGTAGAGGTCGCCGCCGAGCAGGAACCAGGTGACCCAGGTGCCGAAGCTGCGGCCGCCGAGGCCCCACTCGTCCAGGTGCAGCGCGTCGTCGGCCCGGCGCCAGCGCGAGGCCAGGAAGCCCATCACGGTGACCAGGACGAAGAACAGCAGGAAGACCGTCAGCGCGGTCCAGTTGACCCCGGTGTGGCTCATGCGGAGACACCCCCAGCGGCGGCCTTGCGGGCCTGCTCGTCACGGCGCAGCAGCAGGTAGGCCGCGACGGTGAAGACCGCCGAGAGCGGCACCCAGGCCAGCTGGTACCAGTAGAAGAACGGCACCCCGGCGATCTCGGGGGTGGCCTTGGTGTACGAGGACACCCAGAGCATCGCGACGACGGGCAGCAGCAGGCAGATCCCGGCGAGCACCCGCGCGGGGGTGACCACCGGGAGCTGCCGCGCCCCAGTGCTTTCTGACGACATGTAAGCGGCTCCTGATGAGGGGTCACCTCATGCGCCGCAACGCACGGGTATCCGCACGCCCGCCGAGCAGCACCCGGGTGATCGACTGTCAGGCGCCATCTTGGGCCCTGGCGTGACGCGTGTCACCACCCCGGTGGGAACTTTTCGGATAGCGGACGGAACCGCTCCTACTCCGTCAGGAGGCGGGTCGCTGGAGCCTGGTGATGAACTTGTAGCGGTCGCCGCGGTAGATCGAGCGGACCCATTCGACCGGGGCGCCCTCGGCGTCGAAGGAGTGCCGGGAGAGCTGGAGCATCGGCAGTCCGAGGTCGGAGCCGAGCAGGCCGGCCTCGCGCGGGTCGGCCAGGGTGGTCTCGATGGTCTCCTCGGCCTCGGCGACGGTGACGCCGTAGACCTCGCGCAGCGCGGTGTAGAGGGAGTTGTGCTTGGCGAGGTTGCGCCGCAGGGCGGGGAAGCGCTTGGCGGAGAGGTGGGCCACCTCGATCGCCATCGGGTCGCCGTTGGCGAGGCGCAGGCGCTCGATCCGCAGCACCCGGCCGCCGGGCTTGATGTCCAGGAGCGGGGCCAGCCGGTCGTCGGCGCTGATGTAGCCGATCTCGATCAGGCGGGAGGTGGGCTCCAGGCCCTGGGCCCGCATGTCCTCCGTGTAGGAGGTGAGCTGGAGGGCCTGGGCGACCTTGGGCTTGGCCACGAAGGTGCCCTTGCCCTGGATGCGCTCCAGCCGGCCCTCGACCACCAGCTCCTGCAGGGCCTGGCGGACGGTGGTGCGGGAGGTGTCGAACTGGGCGGCCAGCGCGCGCTCCGGCGGGACGGGGGTGCCGGCCGGCTGGGTCTCGGTGAGCTGGAGCAGGTGGCGCTTGAGTCCGTAGTACTTGGGGACGCGCGCGGTCGGGTCGGCCGCCGACTGCGTCGGCAGGCTCTGGGCCTCGGGTTCGGTCACCTGGGCCGTGGTGCCCCCGTCGCTGCTCATTCGGCCGTATCTCCCGCTCCTGGCGGCGCCTTCCCAGGCCCCGCCTCGTCCGTTAACGGCACACATCGTTGCACGTATGGCCTGTCAACGGGGAGCTCATCACACGATGAACGATGAGCGGTGTCGGCTTGATAACGGGTGGTCCGGTTTGCTCTGGGAGCCGTTGACACGCCCATTGGTCTAGGCCAAGCTCCAGACATCTGGTCTACACCACTGAGACCAACTCTGAATTCCCCAACCCCGTCCCAAGGGTTCGCGACACCATTCCTGCCGAAATGCACGGGTATGTCGCCTGCCCCCGGTGGGGGCAACCCGGGCATCCCTCAGGAGGATGGCGTGAAGCGTCAGCTCATCGCGGCGGTCGGCGTCGCAGCAATGGTCGTCGGTCTCGCGGCTTGTGGTTCGGACTCCAAGCCCGCCGGCGGCGACAAGGCGGAGGCCGCCCCCACCAGCCTCACCGTGTGGCTGACCGTCGACGCCCAGCAGAACTGGCCGGAGCTGGTCAAGGCCGCCGACGACGCGATCGTCGCGAAGTACCCCGGCATCAAGGTCAACCACGAGTACTACGGCTGGAAGGACAAGAACACCAAGTTCGACTCCGTCCTCGCCACCGACTCGGTGCCGGACGTCGTCGAGATGGGCAACACCGAGATGCTGCCCTACATGATCAAGGGTGCGCTGGCCCCGCTGGACGTCGCGAAGTTCGAGAACAGCTCCGCCTGGCTCGACGGCCTCAAGGCCTCCGCGACCTACAACGGCAAGACCTACGGTGTCCCCTACTACGCCGGTGCCCGCGTGGCCACCTGGCGCAAGGACATCGCCGCCGACGCCGGCGTGACCGCCGCGCCGACCACCTACGCCGAGCTCACCGCGGCGCTGGACAAGATCCAGGCCAAGCAGGGCGACAAGTTCTCCGCCTGGTACCAGCCGTCCCGTGACTGGTACGCCGCGATGTCCTTCGTGGCCGACGCCGGTGGCGCCATCGCCAAGCAGGACGGCGACAAGTGGAAGGCCTCGCTCTCCTCCCCGGAGGCGATCAAGGGCCTGACCGCGTGGAAGGACGCCATCGGCAAGTACATGAAGGGCGACCTGACCAAGGACGACGCGGACCGCTACATCGTCTACGGCCTGGGCCAGTCCAACATGATCTACGGCGCCGGCTGGGAGGGTGGCTCCGCCGCCGACCCGAAGTTCGACAAGACCGGTGGCAAGCTCAAGGACAACCTGGTCTCCTTCGTGATGCCCGGCCCGTCCGGCAAGAACCTCTCCACCTTCCTGGGTGGTTCGGACCTCGCCGTCCCGGTGAAGTCGAAGGCCAAGACCGCCGCCGCCGAGTGGATCAACGCCTTCACCAACACCAAGGCGCAGGAGAGCCTGATCAAGGCCGGCAACCTGCCGAACAACAAGACCCAGCTCGGCCCCCTGAAGGCCGACCCGAAGACCGCGGCCACCGCCACCGCGGCCGAGATCAGCTGGTTCGTCCCGACCGCGCCGGGCTGGCTGCAGGTCGAGAAGGCGAACATCCTGCAGAACGCCCTGCAGGACATCGCCCAGGGCAAGAAGACGGTCGAGGCCGCCGCGAAGGACGCCGACACCGCGATCGACGCCGTCATCAACAAGGCCTGATCACCCGTCAGCCCGTCGGCCCCCTCAGCAACCGAGGGGGCCGGCGGGCCACGGCCGTGAGGCCCCCATCTCCATGCACGACCAGGCGTAGTTGAGGAGCACGTGATGAGTGCCGACACATCCACCGCGAAGGTGCCGCCGAAGCGGCCCTCATCATCCGTGGGCACGCCCGCCTCCGGCAGAGCCGCCAAGCCGCCGCGCGGCGGCCGGATGGGCACCGCTGCGGCCCCGTGGCTGCTGCTGGCGCCCACCATGGTCGTGCTGGCGGTCGTCCTCGGCTACCCCCTGGTCCGGCTGGTCACCCTGTCGTTCCAGGACTTCGGGCAGTCCCAGCTCTGGGGCTTCATCCCCACCGAGTGGGTCGGCTTCAAGAACTTCACCACCGTGCTCGGCGACTCGGTCTTCTGGGACGTCGTGGTCCGCACCATCCTCTTCACGGTCGGCGCGGTGGTCTTCACCATGATCGTCGGCATGCTGATCGCGATGCTGCTGGTCCGGGTCTCCGGCTGGGTGAAGACGCTGATCAACATCGCCCTGGTGGCGAGCTGGGCGATGCCCATCGTGGTCGCCGTCACCGTCTTCAAGTGGATGTTCGACAGCGACTACGGCGTCGTCAACTGGCTGCTCACCAAGGTCGGCCTGGACTTCGAGAAGCACAACTGGTTCATCGACTCCACCCAGGGCTTCACCATCATCATGGCCCTGGTGGTCTGGGGTGCGGTCCCGTTCGTGGCGATCACCCTGCACGCCGGTCTCACCCAGGTCCCCAAGGAGCTGGAGGAGGCGGCCCGGATGGACGGCGCCGGTGCCTTCAAGGTCTTCCGCTACGTCACCGTGCCGGTGCTCAAGCCCATCATCGTCATGCTGGCCACCCTCTCCGTGATCTGGGACATGGGCGTCTTCGCCCAGGTCTTCCTGATGCGCGGCGGCCACCCCGAGCCCGAGTACCAGCTGCTCACCACCTACTCCTACGACAAGGCGTTCGTGGTCAACGACTACTCGATGGGCTCCGCCATCGCCCTGCTGACCGTTCTGCTGCTGCTCGGCGTGATCGCCGTCTACATGCGCCAGATGCTGAAGATTGGAGAGGTGGAGTGACGATGACCGACACCGCCGCACCCGCCGCGTCCGAGCAGCCCGTCGCCCCGGCCCCGGCCGCCAAGCCCAAGAAGGTCAAGGAGAAGGCCCCCAAGGGGCGCCCGCTCTACAACCTGCTCGGCGTCATCACCGCCGTGGTCATGGGCTTCCCGGTCTACTGGATGGTCAACACGGCGCTCAAGCCGTCCAAGGACGCCATCTCCACCGACCCGAAGTTCCTGCCGTTCCCGCTCTCGCTGGAGAACTTCAAGCGCGCGCTGGAGGTCTCCGACTTCTGGGGCCCGGTCACCCGCTCGCTGATCATCGCCGGCTCCACCGTGGCCATCGGCCTGGTGGTCGGCCTGCTCGCCGCGCTCGCCATCTCCCGCTTCGCCTTCCGCGGCCGCAAGGTGGTCATCGTCGGCATCCTGACGGTCCAGATGGTCCCGCTGGTCGCGATGATCATCCCGGTCTTCCTGCTGCTGAACGACCTGGGCCAGTACAACAAGCTCTCCGGCATCATCCTGACCTACCTCACCTTCGTGCTCCCCTTCACGGTGTGGACCCTGCGCGGCTTCATCGTGAACATCCCGAAGGAGCTCGAGGAGTCGGCCATGGTGGACGGCTGCACCCGCACCGGGGCGTTCGTCCGGGTGGTCTTCCCGCTGCTGGCCCCCGGCATGGTGGCCACCGCGATCTACGGCTTCATCCAGGCCTGGAACGAGTACCTCTACGCGCTCCAGCTGCTCAGCCAGACCAACACCACCGCGACGGTGTGGCTCGGCAACTTCACCACCACCCGCGGCACCGAGTACGCCCCGATGATGGCCGGCTCCACGATGATGGCCATCCCCGTGGTGATCTTCTTCCTCCTGGTGCAGCGCCGGATCGCCTCCGGTCTCACCGCCGGCGCCGTGAAGGGCTGAGCCGATGAGCATCCTGACCCCCGCCGTGACCGGCAGCGACCAGCTCCACCGGGACGCCCTGACGGTCCTGCAGCCCGGCTTCGTGGGCACCGCAACCCCGCCGGACTGGGTGCGCCGGCACCTGGCCGACGGCCTCGGCTCGGTCGCCCTGTTCGGCCGCAACGTGATCGACCTCAAGCAGTTGGCGGAGCTCACCGCCCAGCTGCGCGCGGAGAACCCGGACCTGCTCATCGCCATCGACGAGGAGGGCGGCGACGTCACCCGGATCGAGGCCCCGTCCGGCTCCTCCTGGCCGGGCAACCTCGCGCTCGGCGCGATCGACGACACGGCCCTCACCGAGAACGTCGCCCGCGAGCTGGCCCGGGCCCTGGTGGCCTGCGGCATCAACCACAACTGGGCGCCCTCGGCCGACGTCAACTCCGACCCGCGCAACCCGGTGATCGGCGTGCGCTCCTTCGGTGACGACCCCGAGCTCTGCGCCCGCCACACCGCGGCCTGGGTGACCGGCCTGCAGTCGGCCGGCGTGGCCGCCTGCGCCAAGCACTTCCCCGGGCACGGGGACACCGCGATCGACTCGCACCTGGGCCTGCCGGTGGTCGACGTCGACGTGGACCTGCTGCGCTCCCGCGACCTGCCGCCCTTCCTGGCCGCGATCGAGGCCGGTGCCAAGTCCGTGATGACCGCTCACATCATGGTCCCGGCACTGGATCCGGCCCTGCCCGCCACCCTCAGCCGCTCGGTCCTCACCGACCTGTTGCGCGGTCAGATGGGTTACCAGGGCCTGATCGTGACCGACGGGATCGAGATGGGCGCCATCTCGGACACCTACGGGATGGGCAACGGCACGGTGCGGGCGCTCGCGGCCGGCGCCGACGCGATCTGCGTCGGCGGCGGCCACGACGACGAGGAGACGGTGCTCCACCTGCGCGACGCCATCGTCGAGGGCGTCCGCTCCGGCGAGCTCGCCGAGGAGCGGCTGGCGGACGCGGCCCAGCGGGTCCGCGCGCTCGGCTCCTGGGCCCGGATCGAGGCCCAGGCCGGCCAGTCCGACCCGGAGCTGGCGATCGGCCTGCGGGCCGCCCGCCGGGCCCTGAAGGTGGTCCGCGCCCCGGGCCGCCCGTTCACCCCGGTGACGGAGCGTCCGTTCGTCGCCTCGCTCTCCGCCGAGCCCAACTTCGCGGTCGGCTACGAGACCCCGTGGGGCGTCTCGGCCATGCTGGCCGACCGCTTCCCGGGCACCGAGGCCGCGAGCGTCGGCCCCGAGGACGCCACCCCGGAGGCGGTGGCGGCCACCGCCGACCGCCTGCTGGCCGGCGCCGAGGGCCGCAGCCTGGTCCTGGTGGTCCGCGACGAGCACCGCTACCCGTGGATGACGGCGCTCCTGACGCGGCTCCTGGCGGCCCGTCCGGACGCTGCGGTGGTCGAGATGGGCGTCCCCCAGGCCAAGCCCGCCGGAGCCCTGTACGTGGCCACCCACGGCGCCGCACGGGTCTGCGGACTGGCGGCCGTCGAGGTGCTCACCGGCCGGTGAGTCGAATGCAATTGACGTAACGTCAACAAAAAGCCCCCGGAAGAATTCCTTCCGGGGGCTTTTTCCGTGTTCGCGACAAGAATTCTGACGACTCATCAGGCTGCCTTAACGGAGCATTAAGGGAACCCTATGTGCCTGACCGGCAACGCATCGCACACGACTCACAACAGGTCTGCAACGTCCGTCACTTGGACACCCGGAATCCGTTGACACCGGCTTTGGTCTAGGCCAGTCTCCAGCAATCCGGTCTAAACCACAGCTTGGGCCGGGATCGAATCCAGGAGGATGGCGTGAACCGTCGGCTCATGGCGGCGTTCGGCGTCGCTGCACTGCTCGCGAGCACGGCTGCCTGCGGCAGCGGCGGTGGTTCGGGTGCCAAGAGTGGCGGTCCGAGCAGCGCGGACCCGAAGGCGATGACCGGCAGCGTCACCATCTGGCTGATGAACGAGGCCCAGCAGAACTGGCCCGAGCTGGTCCAGCAGGTCAACGACGAGTTCGCGGCCAAGTACCCCAAGATCGACCTCAAGCTGAGCTACCAGACCTGGGCCGACAAGATCACCAAGCTGGACGCGGCGCTGGCCGGCCAGACCGAGGTGCCGGACGTGGTCGAACTCGGCAACACCGAGACCATGAAGTACATCCTGAACAATTCCCTGGCCACGGTGGACAAGGCGAGCTACGACAACTCCGACACCTGGATCAAGGGCCTGGTCAAGACCTGCGAGTACCAGGACAAGCTCTACTGCGTCCCGTACTACGCGGGCGCCCGGGTCGGCATCTACAACACCGCCGCGTTCCAGGAAGCCACCGGCAGCGCCGACTTCCCGGCCACCGAGGACGAGCTGCGGGTCGCGCTCGACAAGGTGGCGGCCAAGCGCAAGGGCGACAAGACCTACTCGGCGCTCTACCTGCCCGGCCCGTACTGGTACGCCGCGATGTCCTACGTCGAGGCGTACGGCGGCACCATCGCCCGCTTCGACTCCACCGGCAAGTGGCACGGCTCGCTGCACGACGCCAAGTCCCAGCAGGGCGTCCAGCACTTCGTCGACCTGGTGAAGAAGTACAACAACGGCGACCTGACCGTGAACGAGCTCAACCAGGCCGGCGTGCTCGGCAAGCAGAAGACCGCGATGCTCTACGGCAACGGCTGGGAGATCGGCACCGCCACCGCCCCGGTCGGCGGCAACCCCGCGCTCAAGGACGTGCTCAAGGTGGTCGGCATGCCCGGCCCCAACGGCAAGCCGCTGCCCTCCTTCATCGGCGGCTCGGACCTGGCGGTCACCGCCAAGTCGCCGAACCAGGACGCGGCCAAGGACTGGATCCGGATGTTCACCAGCGCCAAGTCGCAGCAGGTGCTGGTCGACAAGGACACCCTGCCGAACAACCTGACCCAGCTCGCCCCGCTGAAGTCCAAGCCCGCCACGGCGGCAGCGGCCAACGCGGTGCCGAACGCCTGGTTCACCCCGCTGGCCCCCGGCTGGGGCGCGATCGAGAAGCAGAACGTGCTGGTGACCATGCTCACCGACATCCTCAAGGGCGGTAAGTCGGTCGACCAGGCCACCCAGGAGGCCGACGCCAAGATCGACCAGCTGATCAACCAGCCGTCCTGACGCACCGACGTCCTGAAGCACCGAATTCCTGACGCACCGCCAGGGCCGCCGTCCGCGCTCCACCGGACGGCGGCCCTCCGCGTGCCCGGGCCGCCGACGCTCCGTAGGCTCACCAGCGGGAAGTCCGAGGGGGGCCGACCGAGCCGGAGGCAGCGTCAGATGTCCGTCGCCGAAGGGCCCGGCCGCATCATGGCGGCGGAGACGGCCGAGCAGCCCGCCGTGCTCCGCCGGATCCTCGACGAGGGCGCCCCGGGGATCGCCGCCATCGCGGCCGAGATCGCCGCCCGCCGCCCGAGGTTCGTGCTGCTGACCGCGCGCGGCACCTCGGACAACGCCGCGCTGTACGCCAAGTACCTGGTGGAGATCCTGCTCGGCCGCCCGGCCGGGCTCAGCTCGATGTCCACCGTCACCGCCTACGGGGCGCGCCCCGACCTCACCGACGTGCTGGTGGTGACGGTCAGCCAGTCCGGCGGCTCGCCCGACCTGGTGGCCTCCACCATCGCGGCCCGGGAGGCCGGGGCCGTCACCCTGGCCGTCACCAACAACGCGGGCTCGCCGCTCGCCGAGCTCTCCGAGTTCCACGTGGACGTGCTGGCCGGGCCCGAGCGGGCCCTGCCGGCCACCAAGACCTACACCGCCGAACTGCTGACCCTCTACCTGCTGGTGCGGGGCCTGCGCGGCGAGGGCGGGGAGGCCGCCGAGGGGCTCCCGGAGCTGGCCGAGCAGGTGCTCGGGCGGCGGGACGAGGTGCGGGCGCTGGCCGAGCGCTACCGCTTCGCCCAGCGGCTGGTGCTCACCTCGCGCGGCTACGGCTACCCGACCGCCCGGGAGGCCGCGCTCAAGCTGATGGAGACCAGCTACATCCCGGCCTCGGCCTTCTCCGGCGCCGATCTGCTGCACGGGCCGCTGGCGATGGTGGACAACGTCTCACCGGTGATCGCGGTGGTGCCGGAGGGCAAGGGCGGCGAGGCGCTCCAGCCAGTGCTGGACCGGCTGCGGGGCCGGGGCGCGGACCTGGTGGTGTTCGGCGGCGAGGAGCAGGTGGCGGCCGCCTCGGCGGGGTTCGTGCTGCCGTCCGGGGTGCCGGAGGAGCTGCAGCCGGTGCTGGAGATCCTGCCGCTGCAGCAGCTGGCCCACGAGGTGGCCGTGGCCCGCGGGCAGGACCCGGACGCGCCGCGGGCGCTGGCCAAGTGACGGGGTGCGGGGGAGCAGCCGCCGGCGGGGGAGGGGCCGCCGGTGAGGGAGGGGCCGACAGGGCCCGGGAAGCACTACGGGCCACGGCGCCGACACAGGACCCTCAACCTGTGCGGCACCGCAGCCCGGAGCTGTCGTCGGTCGCTCCACTGGGCCGGAGACTGTGCGGGGTCGCCGGTCCGGAGCGTCCGACCGAGGAGGCACCGCGCGCGGTCAGGGCAGTTGCGCGGGGGGTGTCTCCTTGGTGCTCTTCCATTGTGGACTAGACCAATCCTGGTTGTCCAGAGAGCTCCCGCGATCGGTGCCGACCGCTCCGGGAGGCCCCCGCCGGGCAGCTCCGGATACGCTCGCCCTGTGCCCTCGCTGAACGAACTCGTCCGCCGCCACACCACCCTGACGGGTGCCGACGTGGAGTGGCTGCACATGCTGGTCTCGGAGTGGCAGCTGCTCTCCGACCTCTCCTTCGCCGACCTGGTGCTCTGGATCCCCACCTGGGACGGCATCCGCTACGTCTCGGTGGCCCAGATGCGGCCCAACACGGGCCCCACCTCCTACCAGGACGACATGGTCGGCCACCTGGTGCCCCGGGGCCGCCGGCCGCTGCTGGACGCCGCCTACGACGAGGGGCGGATCGTCCGCGAGGGCGACCCGGAGTGGCGCGAGGAGGTGCCCGTCCGGGTGGAGTCCATCCCGGTCCGCCGGGAGGGCCGGGTGCTCGGGGTGATCGCCCGCAACACCAACCTGCTGACCGTCCGCACGCCCAGCCGGCTGGAGCTCACCTACCTGCAGTCCGCCTCCGACCTGGCCCAGATGATCGCGGCCGGCAGCTTCCCCTACCCGGGTGTCGAGCAGGCCGACATGGACGCCGCCCCCCGGGTCGGCGACGGCCTGATCCGGCTGGACGCCGACGGCATCGTCACCTACGCCAGCCCCAACGCGCTCTCCGCGTACCACCGCCTGGGCCTCACCACCGACCTGGTCGGCAGTCATCTGGGCCGCGCCACCGCCGAGTTGGTGCCGCCCTCGCGCGGCGCGGTGCACGAGGCCCTGGTCAAGCTGGCCAGCGGCTGGGCGCCGCGGCAGACCGAGGTCGAGGCCCAGGGCGGCGTGGTCACCCTGCGGGCCATCCCGCTCAAGCCGAAGGGGACGCTCACCGGCTCGCTGGTGCTCTGCCGGGACGTCACCGAACTCCGGCGCCGTGACCGGGAGTTGATGACCAAGGACGCGACCATCCGGGAGATCCACCACCGGGTGAAGAACAACCTCCAGACGGTGGCCGCGCTGCTGCGGCTGCAGGCCCGGCGGATGGACTCGGAGTCCGGGCGGGCCGCGCTGGACGAGGCGGTGCGGCGGGTCGGCTCGATCGCCATCGTGCACGAGACGCTCTCGCAGGCGCTGGACGAGGCGGTGGCCTTCGACGAGATCGCCGACCGGGTGCTGGCCATGGTGATGGAGCTCTCCCAGGACGGGCGGGTGGCCACCCGGCGCAGCGGCTCCTTCGGCATCCTCTCGGCGGAGATGGCCACGCCGCTGGCGATGGTGCTCACCGAACTGCTGCAGAACGCGCTGGAGCACGCCTTCGGCCCGAGCGCCGGGGGCAACCTGGAGGTCAGCGCGCTCCGCGGGCGTGCGCCGGCGACGGGGAAGGGGTGGTCGGACAGCTGGAACACCGGGGCCAAGCCGGAGGAGTACCTGCTGATCACCGTGCAGGACGACGGCACCGGCATGCCGGAGGGCTTCGACCCGCAGACCTCGGGGAACCTCGGGCTCCAGATCGTCCGGACCCTGGCCACCAACGAGCTCGGCGGGAGCTTCGACATGGTGGCGGCGCCGGACGGGGGGACCAAGGTCATCTTGGAGATCCCGGTCCGCTGAGCCGTCGCGCGTGCAGCTGGGCGCGGGTGGGCGGCTGCGGGTCCGTGCCTTCCGACTCGCGCAGTTCCTCGCGCCCCTGCGGGGCGCAACCGAGCCGTCTGCCAAAAGAAACGAGGCCCTGTCGACCGGGGGGGTGGGTCGACAGGGCCTCTCAACCCGTTCCGGCCGTCGGGGGGAGTCGGCCGGAACGGGGGCTCTGTGGTGTCGCGCGGCACTCGCTCGACGTGTTGCACACGGTGAGCGCCACAGCTCCACGGTATTGCTCTAAGTGAACAGTATCAAGTACCCGCAGTGCGGAAGGCCCGGCGCGCCGTACGGCGCTGCCTGACCCTTGATCGTTGGTTGATCAGGCGGGGCTGACGGTCACTCAGGCGGTGCGGGCGCGGTTGCGGGCGGCGCGGCGCTTCATCGCACGACGCTCGTCCTCGCTCATGCCGCCCCAGACGCCGGCGTCCTGGCCGGTCTCGAGCGCCCACTGGAGGCACTGCTCCATGACGGGGCAACGGCGGCACACGGCCTTGGCTTCCTCGATCTGCAGCAGAGCGGGGCCGGTGTTCCCGATGGGGAAGAACAGCTCCGGGTCCTCTTCGCGACAGACAGCGCGGTGGCGCCAGTCCATGTTCGTCCAACTCCTCCGGTCGGCAGGCTGTGGCCCGCGCGACGCAATCGATGGTGGCTTGTGAATGTGAACGCTTTCACGAATCCCGCGACAGCAAAAGGGACCAAAGGCCCCGTGGGGCCTGGGAGGTCTGTGCTGGAGGGGGTTCGGGCTATCAAGGGAGCTTGTCGCGGTATGTCCCGCTGCGACGTGTCCCGATCGCCATGTAGAGGTTCGCAAACCTCGGGCTCGGATACAACCCCCTTCGGCTGGAAATTTTTGATTCTTCGGTGTCGCCTAGCTCACAGCCCGTACTTCTATGGGGTGAAGGGGGCTTGTGCGTTCGAGAAGAAGGGCAACGGGCCCTTCTGGTCACACAATCACACGCAGTGCCCGCCGAACGCCTGTGAAACTGACGCGACTCCTGTCTCCAAGGTGGTCCCCGTCGACCTGAAACGGGGCCGGTTCCTGTGAAACCAAGGTGAAGTGTCGGACGTCGTGGTAGGAGACGAGGTGCTTGCCCGTAGGGCCGGACGGCCCTGTGCGGCCTTCCGAAGTCGTGTGCGAACGCAGAATCTGACGCACCGTTCGAGCCGTGCCGAACGCGGTCATTCGAGTGATGCCGAAGATGTCCAGGTCGGTGTCGAAGGACGCGGAGGGGGAGGGGAAGACCGGCCGGCTGCCCAGGAAGGTCCAGGGCGAGGTGTTGCTGACTATGGCCAGGACGAGGCCCGGGACCGGTTCCCGGCCGTTGATTTCCAGGCTGATGGGGCCGTTGCGGCGATGATCACGCTCGGTGACGAAGTGCCGGAGCGCCTGGCTCACGTAGAGCGCGTGGGTGGACTTCTTCCCGGCCCGCCGCTGGGCCTCCACCCGGCCCACAACGCCGGCGTCGAAGCCCAGGCCCGCGGTGAAGGTGAACCAGCGGTCGGGGAGGCCCTCGGACATCGCCTTGCCCAGGCTGACCGCGCGCTCGCGGCGGTGCTCCAGGGCGTCCAGCAGGGCGCCGGTGGCCTCGACCGGGTCGTTCGGCAGGCCGAGGGTGCGGGCGAAGACGTTGGTCGAGCCGCCCGGGACGACGGCCAGCCGGGGCACCCGATCGGAGGGGCCGTGCGCGAGCAGCCCGTTGACGATCTCGTTGACCGTGCCGTCGCCGCCCAGCGAGACCACCAGGTCGAAGCCGCGCTCGGCGGCCCCCTCGGCCAGGTCGCGGGCGTGGCCCCGGTACTCCGTGTGGGCCACCTCCAGGCGGAGATCGCTGCGCAGGGCGTGGATCAGCACGTCGCGGGTGCGTCCACTGGTGGTGGTCGCCTTCGGGTTCACGACCAGGAGAGCGCGCATGGCGCTCAGCCTACGGGTCGGGGTGCGAACCGCTGCGGCTACCCTGCTGGAGTGACCACCGATTCCATGACCACCAGCCCCGCCCGGCCCACCGCGCTCGTCGTCGGCGCCGCGATCACCGCGCTGGAGGGTGCGGCGCTGGCCGGCTGGGGCCTCTACGACGTGATCGCCGGGTTCTTCTGGGACTCCCCGGCGCTGGGCCGCAGCGAGTTCGGCGGGGTGATCCTGCTGCTGCTGGGCCTGCAGCCGCTGCTGGCCGGGCGGGCCCTGCTGCGGCTGCGCCGCTGGGGTCGCACGCCGGCCGTGCTGACCAACTCGATCTGCCTGCCGGTCGCCTACTACATGTGGCAGAACGGCGGCGCGATGCAGGTGCTCGGCGTGGTGATCGGCATCGTCGGCCTGATCGGCATCGGCGCGCTGCTCAACCCGAAGGTGACGGCGGTGCTCTACGCGCAGCAGAGCACCGCCGAGGGGGCCTGACGGAGGACGGGCCCCGAGGGTCCGTCACTCCTCGACGAGGAGCTTCTCCCGGAGCTGGGCCAGGGTGCGGGCCAGCAGCCGGGAGACGTGCATCTGGGAGATGCCGACCTCGGCCGCGATCTGGGACTGCGTCATGTTCCGGAAGAACCGCAGCACCAGGATCTTCTGCTCCCGGGGCGGGAGTTGGGCCAGCAGCGGCTTGAGCGACTCGCGGTACTCGACTCCCTCCAGCGCCTCGTCGGTGGCGCCCAGGGTGTCGGCCACCGCGGGGGACTCGTCGTCGCTGTCCGGCACGTCGAGGGAGAGGGTGGAGTAGGCGTTGGCCGACTCCAGGCCCTCCAGCACGTCCTCCTCGGAGATGCCGAGGTGCTCGGCCAGCTCGTGCACCGTGGGGGAGCGGCCGTGCCGCTGGGAGAGCTCACTGGTCGCCGTGGTGAGCGAGAGTCTGAGCTCCTGGAGGCGGCGCGGGACGCGGACCGCCCAGCCCTTGTCCCGGAAGTGGCGCTTGATCTCGCCGACGATGGTCGGGGTCGCGTAGGTGGAGAACTCCACCCCGCGCTCGTGGTCGAAGCGGTCCACCGACTTGATCAGACCGATGGTGGCGACCTGGGTCAGGTCGTCCAGCGGCTCGCCGCGGTTGCGGAAGCGGCGGGCCAGGTGCTCGACCAGCGGGATGTGCATCCGGACCAGCTGGTTGCGCAGCTCGACCCGCTCGGGCGAACCCTCCGGCAGCTCCGCCAGCCGGACGAAGAGCGCCCGCGCGGCCTCGCGGTCCGGCGCGCCGGAACGGTGCGCCTGGGCCGGGACGGCTCCGGCGACCGGCGGGCGCACCGGCGAGGCGGGCGGCTGGTCGTTCGTCGGGTCTGTCGGCTGGGTCATCCGATGGTTGTCCTTCGGGTGCACGTCGGCGGGGTCGGATCGGGCAGGGGTCGGGGCGGCGGCGCTCGGCTGGGCCGGCACGGTCACCTCTGCGGTGGCGGCCGGGCCCGGGCCCATGCCTGTGCGGTCGAGATCACTCACGGCGGTCACCCGTTCCGTTCCGGGAGCACTTCACTGAGGGTCGTACCGCGCTGCGGTACGGGGAGCCGTACGCGCGGCCCGGCCGCGCGCACGGCTTCGCGAGTGGACTCACACCGCGACCGGTGCTCCGCCGCGCTTCTTGTGCAGGCTGATGCTCACGGTGTTGTCCGCGCCGACCGTGGACTCCACCTCACCGGCCAGTGCGGAGAGCACCGTCCAGGCGAAGGTGTCCCGCTCGGGGGCCCGGCCGTCGGTGGTCGGGGCCGCCACGGTGACCCGGAGCGAGTCACCGACCAGACGGAACTCGCAGCTCAGCACGGAGCCCGGGACAGCCTGCTGGAGCAGGATGGCGCAGGCTTCGTCCACCGCGATCCGGAGGTCCTCGATCTCGTCGAGGGTGAAGTCCAAACGGGCCGCGAGACCGGCCGTCGCCGTTCGCAGCACCGAGAGGTACGCCCCCGCCGCGGGCAGCCGGACTTCGACGAAGTCCTTCACTCCGGGATCGCCGTCGATCTGGGACACCCTCACCTCCTGGGTGACGCGCGGTGCTTGCGGCCGGGAGGCCGCGGCACTTCCTGTTGCTCGGTTCAACTGCTCAGCCCCAACTGTGAAGAGGGGTGGTGCGGTACGTACCGGTCATACCCATACGGGAGAGGTCGGAACGCCGCGCATCCGCCCGAGACGTTACCGCGCCGGACCGACGCTTGTCGCGATCCCCGACGTCAGTCACGGGAACGGGCGAAGGAGTTCGAACTGCCGTGGCAGGCACGGGGCTCCGCTACTCGGCGCCGAGGGCGGCCAGCGCGTCGCCGCTGAGCCGGTGCACGGTCCACTCGTCCATGCCCACCGCGCCCAGCGAGGTGTAGAAGCCGATGGCCGGTTCGTTCCAGTCCAGCACGGTCCACTCCAGGCGGGAGTAGCCGTTGCGCACGCAGATCCGGGCCAGCTCGGTGAGCAGGGCCTTGCCGTGGCCGCCGCCGCGGGCGGTGGGGCGGACGTAGAGGTCCTCCAGGTAGACCCCGTGGGTGCCGCGCCAGGTGGAGAAGTTCCGGAACCAGAGGGCGAAGCCGACCGCCTCGCCGCCGTCCTCCTCGGCGATCAGGCCGAAGACGGCGGGGTTCGCGCCGAACAGCGACTCGCGCAGCTGCTCCTCGGTGGCCACGGCCTCGTCGGGGGCCTTCTCGTACTCCGCCAGTTCGCGGATCAGGTCGAGGATCAGGGGGACGTCGGACGGCGTTGCTTCGCGGATCATACGGCGAGCCTACTCGGGCGGCCGGGGATCGCGGCTGTGAGTTTCCCGGGGCCGGACGTGCCGGTGCCCCGGCCGTTCCGTCGGGAACGACCGGGGCACCGGTGGTGGAGCGTCAGGCCTTCTTGGTCTCCCAGAAGATGCTGTCGATCTCCGCGATCAGGTCCAGCAGCGCCTGGCCGGTGGCCGGGTCGGTGGACGCCTTGGCGGCCGAGGCCGCCTTGCCCGCGTTGTTGAACAGCTCGTGCAGCTGCGGGTACTTCTCGAAGTGCGGGGCCTTGAAGTAGTCGGTGTGCAGCACCGAGAGGTGGTGCTTGACCAGCTCGGCCCGCTCCTCCTTGATGACGATGGCGCGGGCCCGGAAGACCGCGTCCTCGTTGGCCTGGTACTTCTCCTGGGTGGCCTTGACCGACTCGGCCTCGATCCGGGCCTGGGCCGGGTCGTACACGCCGCAGGGCAGGTCGCAGTGGGCGTGCGCGGTGACGCGCGAAGTGAACAGACGCATTGGGGAGTCCCTTCTGAAATCGTCTTCCCGCGCCAGAGATTACCCTTCGGTCCTGGGTTTGGCCGGACGGAGGGTGCATGACGGACCGACAGCAGCGCGACGGGCTACTGCCGTTCGGGGTGGCGCTGGTCGCCGGGCCCTCGATGCGTCCCACCCTTCGGGACGGCGACCGGGTGCTGGTCCGGTACGGCGCGGCGCTGCGCCCCGGGCGGGTCGCACTCTTCGAACATCCCCGGCACCCGGGCCTGCTGGTGCTCAAACGGGCCGTGGAGCGGCGCCCGGAGGGCTGGTGGATGGTCTCCGACAACCCCTTCGTGGAGACCGACAGCCGTCAGTACGGAGCGGTGCCCGAGGAGTTGATCCTCGGTCAGGTGCTCTGCCGGCTGGGGTGGCCGCGCCGCCAGGGCCCGGCTCAGCCCGCCGCGGCCGCCTGACGGGCCTCCTCGCGCTTGCGGGCGCGGTAGGCGGCCACGTTGGCCCGGGTGGCGCAGCGGTCGGAGCAGTAGCGCCGGGAGCGGTTGGTGGAGGTGTCCAGGTAGGAGTTGCGGCACGGCGCGGCCTGGCAGATGCCGAGCCGGTCGGCGCCCAGCTCGGTGAGGTGGATGGCCAGGCCCATGCAGGCCACAGCGGTGAAGTTGGCGGCGGCGGTCGGCGCGTTGTCGGCCAGGTGCAGGTGCCAGCGCGGGCGGCCGGCGTCGTCCAGGTAGTCGTGGCCGGAGACCAGCGGGCTGACGGGGTACTCCACCAGCAGGCTGTTCAGCAGGTCCACCCCGCGCACCTCGTCGCCCTCGGCCGCGGCCTCGAAGACCCCGCGCAGCCTGGTCCGCACCGCGCGCAGCCGCGGCAGGTCGCTCTCGTCCGCCAGCCGGGCCGCCTGCGAGGAGGGGCCGAACAGCGAGCGCACGGCCTCGACCGAGGTCAGCGAGTCGGTGCCCCGGTCGGGCTCCTCGCTGTTCACCAGGCGAACGGCGAAGTTGGCGTACGCGGCGAGCTCCACGGTTGGTCCTTCCAGGGCCGGTAACGGGTGAGCTGCTCCTAGGGTATTACCTCGGTGAACGGAAAGGGGAGCCCCGGTGAGCCGGAAGGGCTCACCGGGGCTCCCCGGGGGCGCGCCGCGTCAGAGCACGCGGGACAGGAAGGCGCGGGTGCGCTCGTGCTGCGGGTTGGTCAGCACCTCGCGCGGGTGGCCGGACTCGACCACCACGCCGCCGTCCATGAAGACCAGCGCGTCGCCGACCTCGCGGGCGAAGCCCATCTCGTGGGTGACCACGATCATGGTCATCCCGTCCCGGGCCAGCTGGCGCATGACGTCGAGGACGTCGCCGACCAGCTCCGGGTCGAGCGCCGAGGTGGGCTCGTCGAAGAGCATCAGCTTGGGCTCCATGGCCAGGGCCCGGGCGATCGCCACCCGCTGCTGCTGGCCGCCGGAGAGCTGGGAGGGGTAGTTGCCGGCCTTGTCGGCCAGGCCGACCCGGGCCAGCAGTTCCAGGCCCTGGGTCCTCGCCTCGGCCTTGCTCCGGTTCTTCACCTGGACCGGCGCCTCGATCACGTTCTCCAGCGCGGTCATGTGCGGGAAGAGGTTGAAGCGCTGGAACACCATGCCGATGTCCCGCCGCTGGAGGGCGACCTCACTGTCCTTCAGCTCGTAGAGCTTGTCGCCCTTCTGCCGGTAGCCGACCAGCTTGCCGTCCACCCAGAGGCGCCCGGCGTTGATCTGCTCCAGGTGGTTGATGCACCGCAGGAAGGTGGACTTGCCGGAGCCGGACGGGCCGACCAGGCAGAACACCTCGCCCTGCTTGACCTCGAGGTCGATGCCCTTGAGCACCTCGACCGGGCCGTAGGACTTGCGCACGCCCTCGGCGCGGACCAGCGGCTGGTTCGTGGCGGGCTTGTCGAAGGAGGTCATCGGGCACGCCCCAGGGAGGTCAGGTTGGCCTTGATCTTCTGCAGCGGGGTGGCCGGCAGGTTGCGGGAGGAGCCCTTGGCGTAGTGCCGCTCCAGGTAGTACTGGCCGATGCTGAACACCGTGGTGAGCACCAGGTACCAGAAGGAGACGACGAAGAGCAGCTCCATCACCGCGAGGTTGTTGGTGTAGACGTCCTTCGCCTTGGTCATCAGCTCGGGGTAGGTCACCACGTACGCCAGCGAGGAGGTCTTCAGCATGTTGATGAACTCGTTGCCGCTGGGCGGCACGATCACCCGCATGGCCTGCGGCAGCACGACCCGGTACATGGTCTTCACCCGGGACATGCCGAGCGCGTGGGCGGCCTCGGTCTGCCCCTCGTCGACCGACTGGATGCCGGCCCGGACGATCTCCGCCATGTAGGCGCCCTCGTTGATGCCGAGGCCCAGCAGGGCCGCGACGAACGGGGTGATCACCGTGTTGGTGTCCTGGCCGAACATGGTCGGGAAGATCAGGGCGAGGTTCCACCAGAGCAGCAGCTGGACCAGCACCGGCGTGCCGCGGAACAGCCAGATGTAGCCCCAGGCCACGGTCGAGGTGACCGGGTTGTGGGAGAGCCGCATGACCGCGGCGAGTACGCCGAGCAGCAGGCCGAGGGCCATCGAGCAGACGCTGATCAGCAGCGTGTGCCAGGCACCCAGGAGGGTGTCCGACTTGAACAGGTACTCACCGGTGGTGGACCAGGTGATGTTGCCCTGGGAGAAGGCGTAGACGAGCCAGGCGAGCAGGGCGATCACCACGACGGCGGAGATCCAGCGGCCGTAGTGCCGGACCGGGATCGCCTTGATCACGTGGTGCGCCGGGACCGTGCCCGGCTCGGAGGAGGGGGTACTCATGCGGAGGGCCTCTCGGGCGTGGCGAGGGGGTGGAACGGAGCCGGGCCCGCGCTGTGGTGCGGGCCCGGGCTGACGACGGGTCAGGAACCGCCGTTGACCGTCACGGAGTCCACCGCGCCGAGCTTCACGTTGTACTTGTCGAGGATCTTGGCGTACTCGCCGTTGGCGATCAGGGCCTCCAGGCCGGCCTTGACGGCGTCGCGGAGCTGGGCGTTCTCCTTGGAGACGCCGATGCCGTACAGGCCCGGGTCGATCTGCTCGCCGACCACCTCGAAGTCCTTGCCGCCGCCCGAGGTCTGCGCGTTGTACGCGGCCACCGGGTAGTCGTTCAGGTCGGCCACCGCGGCGCCGGACTTCAGCTTGAGCAGGGCCTCACCGTCGTGCTCGTAGCCCTGGATGGTGATCTCGGCCTTGCCCGCCGCCTTGCACTTGTCGGACTGCGCCTTGGCGGTGTCCTCGTTGACGGTGGCCTTCTGCAGCGCCACGGTCTGGCCGCACAGGTCCTCCAGGGTCTTGATGCCCTTCGGGTTGCCCTTCTGGACCAGGATCGAGGTGCCGGCCTTGAAGTAGTCGACGAAGTCGACGCCCTTGCCCTGGCGCTCCTTGTTGTCGGTCATCGCCGACATGATCAGGTCGATCCGCTTGGTGGAGAGCGAGGTGATCAGGGTGTCGAAACCGGCGTCCTGGATCTGGAACTTGACGCCCAGCTGCTTGGCCAGCGCGTCGGCCAGGTCCGGGTCGATACCGGTGATCTTGCCACCGTCCTTGAACTCCACCGGCGCGTACGCGACCTCGGAGCCGACCTTGACGACACCGGCCTTCTGGATGTCGGCCGGGAGCTTCGAGTACAGCGGGGCCGAGGAGCCGGCCGCCGAGGTGTCGTCCTTCTTGTCGTCGCCGCAGGCGGTGAGCACCAGCGAGGCGGTCGCGATCAGGGCACCGGCGGCGAGGAGGCGGGTGCGCGGGTTACGGACGGTCATGGGGGGAGTCTCCTCCTGTGGGAGAGGCTGGGCGGAGCGCGCCGCGCTGGCGGCGTACACGGGGGGCCGGGGCTGTCGCCACCCTCCGCCGAGGTGGGCTGTAGCGATCCGAGTTGGTGGGAATCCTGCCACCAGGCATTCGGTAACGGACCACTATTCAGATCAAAATCGGATAACGAGGGGTCAGAGCGTCCGCTATCCGGACGAATACCGTGTCCCTGTCACTCCGTGTATAAGTATGCGGACCGAAGGGCTCCGGAGGGTCAGAACCCGCCGTTGACCACGGCGTTCTGTGCCGCGCCCGCGGAGACGTTCCACTTGGCGAGGATCTTGTCGTACTCGCCGCCGCGGATCACCCGGTCGAGCGCCTTCACCAGCGCGTCGCGCAGCGCGGTGTCGCCCTTGGTCAGCGCGATCCCGTACGGGCCGGGCTGGATCTGGGCGCTGGCCACCTCGAAGGTCCTGCCGCCGTCCTGCTGCTGGGCCACGTAGGCGGCCACCGGGAAGTCGTTCAGGTCGGCCACCGCGCGGCCGGCCTTCACCTCGGCCAGCGCCTGGTCGTCGGTGTCGAAGAGCTTGACCGTGAGGGGCTTGCCCGCCTTGGTGCAGGCGGTGGTCTGCCGGGCGATGATCGCGTCCTGGGTGGTGCCGCGCTGGAGCGCGACGGGGTGGCCGCAGAGGTCGTCGATGGACTTGACGCCCTTCGGGTTGCCCTTCTTCACCAGGATCGAGGTCCCGGCGATGAAGTAGTCGACGAAGTCCACGCCCGGATTCACCTGGGTGCCGTTGTCGTCGGTGCCCTCGCGGCGCTGGCGGTTGTCGCTCAGCGCGGACATCACGACGTCGTACTGCTTCGCGTGCAGGCCGGGGATGAGCTTGTCGAAGGGGGTGTCGACGAACTCCACCCGCAGGCCCAGCTGCTTGCCGATCGCCTCGGCGATCTCCGGGTCGAGGCCGGCGGCCTGGCCGTTGGCGTCCTTGAACTCCACCGGGGCGTAGTTGAGGTCGGAGCCGACCTTGAGCACGCCGGCCTCGCGGACGGCGGCCGGGAGCATCGAGCGCGGGTCCTCGGACGGGGCCTTCGGCGTCGATCCGGCGCCGCAGCCGGTCAGCAGGAGCGATCCTGCGGTCAACGCGGTGGCGGCGCGGGCGACATGACGGGATATGGGGGAACTGTGCTGCATGGGGGTACTGCTCCTCCTGTGGGAGAGGTCGTGCGGGTCCGGAGTGGGCCGGAGTCCGGAGTCTTCCATCCCGCCCTGCCGGGGCGGGTCTCGGATGTGTCAGAATCGGGTATCGGGTGACCCCCGATCAGAACCCCAGGCCGCCGGGTCGCGACAGACCCGGGGCGCGCAGAACCGGAAGTCGGGTACGCAGACTCCGGATTCGAGGCGCCAGCTCCCCTCCGTGTCTGGTGTTCACCTCCTGCGGGTGTGCGTGCACGATCACCAGGGTCCGAGCAGGGCCGCCGGTACTTCCGAAACCGACGGTCGTCAACTGCCCGACCTGGGGATGACGGGCACGTGAAAAGGACAAAAAGGCATAGGTGCGATGCCTCCGTCCGGCCTAGGCTCGTGGTCCGGTACCCACCGGAACCGGCCAGGGCAGACCGGCAGTACAACCGCAGAGACACCCATAAAACCCTCATTCGAGGGCGCGGCCCGACGGCAGCGCCCCGACCCCTCGTCCGGGTCCGTTTCGGCGGCCCGGGTTTTTCGGCATCCCGTCCGGGACGCCCCGAGCGGGTCCCGGCCCGTCGGTGTGCGCGCTCTCGCTGATCAAATGACGAAGAGGTCATCGTGGCAGCGGAGATCATCCACACCAGCACTGAGACCGACGACCCGGTCGACGCCGTTTTCGCGCTCCACCGGGGCGGCAAGATGGAGGTCCGGGCGACGGTTCCGGTGCGCGATGCGGACGACCTGTCCCTCGCCTACACCCCCGGTGTCGCCAAGGTCTGCACGGCCATCGCCGAGCAGCCCGAGCTGGTCAACGACTACACCTGGAAGTCCAACGTGGTCGCCGTCGTCACCGACGGCACCGCCGTGCTCGGCCTGGGCGACATCGGCCCGGAGGCCTCGCTGCCCGTGATGGAGGGCAAGGCCATCCTGTTCAAGCAGTTCGGCGGCGTGGACGCGGTGCCGATCGCGCTCGCCTGCACCGAGGTCGACGAGATCGTCGAGACCGTGGTGCGGCTCGCCCCGTCCTTCGGCGGCGTCAACCTGGAGGACATCTCCGCCCCGCGCTGCTTCGAGATCGAGAGCCGGCTCCAGGAGGCCCTGGACATCCCGATCTTCCACGACGACCAGCACGGCACCGCGATCGTCACCACCGCCGCGCTCTGGAACGCCGCCAAGGTGACGGGCCGTGAGATCGGCTCGCTGCGCGCGGTCATCTCCGGCGCGGGCGCGGCCGGCATCGCCATCGCCAAGATGCTGCTGGCCGCCGGGATCGGCGACGTCGCGGTCTGCGACCGCAAGGGCGTGGTCTACGACGGCCGGGGCGACCTGACCGACGTCAAGGCCGAGATCGCCGCCCTCAGCAACCGGTCCGGGCTCCGGGGCTCGCTGGCCGACGCGCTGGCCGGCGCCGACGTCTTCATCGGCGTCTCCGGCGGCACCGTCCCCGAGGACGTCGTCGCCACCATGGCCGAGGGCTGCTTCGTCTTCGCGATGGCCAACCCGAACCCGGAGATCCACCCCGAGGTCGCCCACCGCTACGCGGCCGTGGTCGCCACCGGGCGCTCGGACTTCCCGAACCAGATCAACAACGTGCTGGCCTTCCCCGGCATCTTCGCCGGCGCGCTCCAGGTCCGGGCCACCCGGATCACCGAGGGCATGAAGCTGGCCGCCGCCGAGGCGCTGGCCGCCGTGGTCGCCGACGAGCTGACCCCGCAGCGGGTCATCCCCTCGCCGTTCGACCCCCGGGTCGCGCCGGCGGTCACCAAGGCGGTGGCCGAGGCCGCCCGCCGCGAGGGCGTCGCGCGGATCTGACGCACTGTTCGACACCACGGGACACGGGTGTGCTGACGGGTTGGTTACCGTCGTCACACCCGTGTCCCGTTCCGGTTAGCAGTGGTTCACCGCTAGTGTCCGGTCCATGTTCGCCGCCTACGCAGCCCGCATCGACGCCGACGACCCGCTCAGCGCACTGGAGTTGGGCGAGCTCCCGGAGCCGCAGGCCCGGCCCGGCTGGAGCGTGGTGACGGTCAAGGCCGCCACCCTCAACCACCACGACCTCTGGTCGCTGCGCGGGGTGGGCCTGCCAGCCGAGCGGCTGCCGATGATCCTCGGCTGCGACGCCGCCGGGATCGACGAGCACGGCAACGAGGTGGTCATCCACTCCGTGATCGGCCAGAGCGGCCACGGGGTCGGCCCGGACGAGCCGCGCACCATCCTCACCGAGAAGTACCAGGGCACCTTCGCCCAGCGGGTCGCCGTGCCGACCTGGAACCTGCTGCCCAAGCCCGCCGAGCTCTCCTTCGCCGAGGCGGCCTGCCTGCCCACCGCCTGGCTCACGGCCTACCGGATGCTCTTCACCAAGGCCGCCGCCAAGCCCGGCCAGACCGTCCTGGTGCAGGGCGCCGGCGGCGGCGTGGCCACCGCGCTGATCGTGCTGGCCAAGGCGGCCGGCCTGCGGGTCTGGGTGACCGGCCGGGACGAGGCCAAGCGGGCCCGGGCGGTCGAGCTCGGCGCCGACGCCGCCTTCGAGAGCGGCGCCCGGCTGCCCGAGCGGGTGGACGCGGTGATGGAGACGGTCGGGGCCGCCACCTGGTCCCACTCCGTCAAGTCGCTGAAGCCGGGCGGCTCGATCGTCATCTCCGGCTCCACCTCGGGCCCCAGCCCCAAGGCCGCCGAGCTCAACCGGATCTTCTTCCTGGAGCTCAACGTCCTGGGCTCCACCATGGGCACCAAGGAGGAGCTGGCGGCGCTGCTCGCGCTCTGTGCCGCCTCCGGGGTGCGGCCGGTGATCGACACCGTGCTGCCGCTCACCGAGGCCCGGGACGCCTTCGCCCGGCTCGCCAAGGGCGAGGTCTTCGGCAAGCTGGTCCTCGAACCCTGACGCCCGGGTGCCCGCAGGGCCGCGCTCCGCGCCCGGAGGCCCGCCAGGGCCGACAGGGGCGCGGGGAACTGCGCGCAGGGGAACGCGACGACCCGTGTGCCGGGTACGGACACTCACGTGCAAG
>NZ_JBSGEL010000066.1:0-40914 GCF_053602875.1 Kitasatospora sp. NPDC004289
GACCACGGCCTGCCGGAGCCGGACGGCCTGACCCCGGAGGCGTACCTGGAGCGCGCGGGGGAACGGCAGCACCTGCAACTGGCTGACGTGCCCTCAGTTGCAGGTGAGCCGCTTCCGTACCCGCGCAGTTCCCCGCGCCCCTGCGGGGCGCTATCCGACGGCGATCTGCGTGGTGCCCGGGGCCGCCGTGGAGACGGGCTTGCCGAGGGCGGAGTGCTGGACGTACTGGTCCCAGGGGACGTTCCAGTCGCCGAAGCCGTTGCCGAAGGGCTCCATCTGGTCGCCGCGGCTGTTGACGACCTGGACGACGTCGCCGATGCGGGTCTGCTCGAAGAACCACTTGGCGTTGTCGGTGCTCATGCCGGTGCAGCCGTGGCTGACGTTCTCGCGGCCCTGGGAGCCGACCGACCACGGGGCGGCGTGCACGTACTCGCCGCTCCAGGTGACCCGGGTGGCCCACTTCACCTGGAGGTCGTAGGCCTCGCTGCTGCCCTCGCGGATGCCGATCGACTCGCCGTTCATCCGGACCTGGGCCTCCTGCCCGAGCACCACCTTGACGCCGTTCCGGGTGGAGAAGCCGGGCTTGCCGGTGGTGACCGGGATGGACCGCTCCTCGACGCCGTTGCGCCGGTAGGTCAGGTAGTGCGAGCCGGCGTCGACCGTGACCTCCACCCGGTCGCCCGTGCGCAGCGTCCTGGTGGCCGTCTCGCCGCCGTACAGGTCGCCGGCGATGTGCCGGCCCTGCCGGTCGAAGGCGAGGCTGACGGTGGCGTTGGCGGGCCAGTACTCCTTGGGGCGGAAGTGCAGGTTCCGGGAGTCGACCCAGTACCAGGCGCCGGTGACGGCGGGCTCGGAGACCACCGTGAGGCCCCGCTCGACCTCCTGACGGGCCGCCGGGTCCTCGACCGCCTCGGAGAGCTTCACGGTGAGCGGCTGGCCGACGCCGTAGATCCCGCTGCCGGAGGAGTCGGGGCCGAGCTCGGCGGTGAGCAGGTGGGTGGCAGCGGCGGTGGTGAACTGCCGGGTGGTGCCGCCGCGGCCGCCCTTGCCGTCGTCGGCCAGCACCAGGACCCGGTACTTGCTGCCCGCCATCAGCGGGCCGGTCGAGCGCCAGCTGCGCTGATCGGCCGTCAGCTCACCGGGCAGCAGCCGCCCGTCGGCGCCGATCACCGTCACGTCGGTGAGCAGCCCGCCCTGTTCCGCGGAGACGGTGACGGCCTGTCCGGGGTCGGTCTCGCCGGTGGCGGAGAGCCGGACCATCGAGGTGACGTCCACCGGCTCGGCGGGCCCCACGGCCGTCTCGGCGGGCCCCGCCGAGGAGCATCCCGCCAGGAGGGCCAGGGCCGCTGCCGCCGCGAGTCCGTGCATGGTCTTCACGGCTGCCTCCTGGTGGGTGATCCGACGACGTATCAGATCGTAGGAACAGCCGACCGCAGAGGGCACCTCCAACACCACCGGCGTGCGCCCGGCCGGGTGAACGCACCACCCGGTGAGCCGCTGCGGGGTGCGGGAACGCCGGACGGCCGGACACCCCGTCAGGGATGTCCGGCCGTCCGGTCGGTGCGGGTGCCGGAACCTTACTGGTTCTGGTTCTCGCCCCGGTAGAACTCGAAGACCCAGCCGTACAGGCCGACCAGGATGATCGGGATGGCCCAGTACAGCAGCCACCAGCCGAAGACCACGCCCATGAAGGCCAGGGCGCCGCCGATGGCCAGCGAGAGCGGCTGCCAGCTGTGCGGGGCGAAGAAGCCCAGCTCGCCGGAGTCGTCCGCGACCTCGGCCTCGGGGTTGTCGCCCGCGCCGGTGTCCACCCGCTTGGCGGTGAACGCCAGGTAGTAGCCGACCATGGCGCACAGGCCGAAGGCGAGGAACAGCGCGGTGGTGCCGGCCGGCTCCTTCGACCAGATGCCGTAGACCACGGCCATGATCAGGATGAAGACGGCGAAGCCGATGAAGATCTTGCCCTGTTCCTTCATCAGGCGTCCCCGTCCTTCTTCAGGCCCTTGCCCAGCTGCGGAGCGTCGTACTTCGCGGGCGTGACGCCCTCGAAGTGCTTGCCCGGCTCACCGTGGTACTCGAGGTAGTCGAGCGCGGCGATGTCGGGGTGGTGCAGGTCGAACGCCGGGGACTCGGACCGCACCCGGGGAAGGGTGAGGAAGTTGTGCCGCGGCGGCGGGCAGGAGGTCGCCCACTCCAGCGAACGGCCGTAGCCCCACGGGTCGTCGACCTCGATCTTCTCTCCGTACTTCGCGGTCTTCCAGACGTTGTAGAGGAACGGCAGGATCGACAGACCGAGCAGGAACGACGCGATGGTCGAGATGGTGTTCAGGGTGGTGAAGCCGTCCGCGGCCAGGTAGTCGGCGTAGCGGCGGGGCATGCCCTCCGCGCCGAGCCAGTGCTGGACCAGGAAGGTGCCGTGGAAGCCGATGAACAGCGTCCAGAAGGTGATCTTGCCCAGACGCTCGTCGAGCATCTTGCCGGTCATCTTCGGCCACCAGAAGTGGAAGCCGGCGAACATCGCGAACACCACGGTGCCGAACACCACGTAGTGGAAGTGCGCCACCACGAAGTAGGAGTCCGAGACGTGGAAGTCGATCGGCGGGGAGGCGAGCAGAACACCCGTCAGACCACCGAAGAGGAAGGTGACCAGGAAGCCGACCGTCCAGAGCATCGGGGTCTCGAAGCTCAGCGAGCCCTTCCACATGGTGCCGACCCAGTTGAAGAACTTCACACCGGTCGGGACCGCGATCAGGAAGGTCATGAACGAGAAGAACGGCAGGAGTACCTGTCCGGTCACGTACATGTGGTGCGCCCACACGGTGACCGAGAGGCCGGCGATCGCGATGGTGGCGGCGATCAGGCCCTGGTAACCGAACATCGGCTTGCGGCTGAAGACCGGGATGATCTCCGAGACGATGCCGAAGAACGGCAGCGCGATGATGTACACCTCGGGGTGGCCGAAGAACCAGAACAGGTGCTGCCAGAGGATGGCGCCACCGTTGGCCGGGTCGAAGACGTGGGCCCCGAACTTCCGGTCCGCCTCCAGGGCGAACAGCGCGGCCGCGAGGACCGGGAAGGCCAGCAGCACCAGCACGGCGGTCAGCAGGACGTTCCAGACGAAGATCGACATCCGGAACATCGTCATGCCGGGCGCGCGCATGCAGATGATGGTGGTGATGAAGTTGACCGAGCCGAGGATGGTGCCGAAGCCGGAGAAGGCCAGACCCATGATCCACATGTCGGCGCCGATGCCGGGCGAGCGCACGGCGTCGGAGAGCGGCGAGTAGGCGAACCAGCCGAAGTCGGCGGCACCCTGCGGGGTGAGGAAGCCGGCCACCGCGATGATCGAGCCGAACAGGTAGAGCCAGTAGGCGAACATGTTCAGTCGCGGGAAGGCGACGTCGGGGGCGCCGATCTGGAGCGGCATGATCCAGTTCGCGAAGCCCGCGAAGAGCGGGGTGGCGAACATCAGCAGCATGATCGTGCCGTGCATGGTGAACGCCTGGTTGAACTGCTCGTTCGAGAGGATCTGGGTCCCCGGACGAGCGAGCTCGGCGCGCATGACGAGCGCCAGCACACCACCGATCAGGAAGAACGCGAACGACGTCGCCAGGTACAGCGTGCCGATCGTCTTGTGGTCGGTGGTGGTCATCCACTTGATGATGGTGGACCCGGGCTTGCGGGTCCGCTGGGCACCGGCCGTGACCGAAGCCCCGGCGGCCCCGCCCGCGGCTGCGGGCTCGTTGAGGATAGTCACTTCTCACTTCCCTGGCTGCTGAAGATGCCCGAGGGCACCGCGCCCTTCTGGCCCTTAGCGCGCAGCTCGGCCAGGTGCTTGTCGTACTCCGCCCGGTCGACGACCTTGACGTTGAACAGCATCCGGGAGTGGTCGTTGCCACAGAGCTCGGCGCACTTGCCGCGGAAGGTGCCGTACGAGGTCGGCGTGACCTCGAACTTGTTCACCACGCCCGGGACCACGTCCTGCTTCATCAGGAAGTCGACGGGCCAGAAGTCGTGGATGACGTCCCGCGAGGTGAGGCGGAACTGCACGGTCTCGTTGATCGGCAGGTAGAGCGTCGGAGGCTCGCCCGTGGTGCCGACCTCGTACGCGGCCTGGGTGTTGGCCGGGTCCGGGTTCTCGGTGTTCTCGTAGTTGAACGCCCAGCTCCACTGGAAGCCGACCACGTTGATCATGTGGTCCGGCTTGGCGGAGGTCTGGGTCAACCGGGCCTCGTCGCGGGCGACGAAGTAGAACAGGACCGAGACGATGACGAGGGGGACCGCGGTGTACAACGCCTCGATGGGCAGGTTGTACCGGGTCTGCGGGGGGATCTCCACCTTGCTGCGGCTGCGGCGGTGGAAGATCACGCTCCAGATGATCAGACCCCACATCAGTGCGCCGACCACCAGAGCCGCGATCCAGGAGCCCTGCCACATGCGGAGGACCAGCGGGCCCTCTGCGGTGACGGGGGTCGGAAGGCCAAGCCTGGGGAGGTCGTTGGCCGAGCAGCCGGTGGCGGTCGCGATGACGAGGCCCAGTGCCAGCGCCTGAGGCAGCTTCCGCCGCATCGTGCGCCGCGGCGAGCGGTCGGAGCCGTTGGGACTCACGTAGCGCCTTCCCGAAGTCTCGCCCGGGATCGCGTCGCCCCCGGGAGTCGCTGTGCGCCTCCCCGGCGACCCGGCCACGGGCACGGTTTGAATGCTTATGCGGGCCAAACGCTACTGCATCCTTATGCGGCACTCACGAGCAGCCCCCGCTAACGCGCCGTCCGGCTACCCGATCAGCCCTCAGAAGAGTGGAGTACCAGGTCAGAGCGGCCGATCAAGGCTCTCACACCCGGACTCCGGGCCCTCGGCGCCACGCTCAGGCGTACCGGGCAAACCGTCAGGAACCAGGCTGCGGAGCCCATCTGGAGGATCGAGCTCCGCACGCACGTCTGACACTCGGTCAACTGTCCGTCCACCGTACGGGTGAGGTGACCCGGCCGTCCGGACCCCTCCCGGCCGTCCCCGGGACGACCCCTCGGGGTCCGCTTCGGGTTAGATGGCGCCATGTACTTCGACGTGGCGTCCACGGCCCCGCTGCACCCCGTCGCCCGGCAGGCGCTGACCGCCGCACTGGAGGAGGGGTGGGCCGACCCGGCCCGGCTGTACCGCTCCGGGCGGCAGGCCCGGATGCTGCTGGACGCCGCGCGGGAGACGGTCGCCGAGGTGCTGGGGTGCCGGGCCGACGAGGTGTCCTTCACCGCCAGCGGCACCCAGGCCGTCCAGCTGGGCGTGCTGGGCGGGCTGACCGGCCGCCGCCGGACGGGCCGTCACCTGCTGCACTCGGCGGTCGAGCACTCCAGCGTGCTGCACTCGGCCGAACGCTTCGAGGCCGAGGGCGGCGAGGTCACCGCCGCCCCGGTGGACCGGTACGGCCGGGTCTCCCCCGGGGCCTTCGCCGCCCTGGCCCGCCCGGACACCGCGCTCGCCGTGCTGCAGTCCGCCAACCACGAGACCGGCACCGTCCAGCCGGTGGAGGAGACGGCCGAACTGCTCGGCGAGGTCCCGCTGCTGGTGGACGCCGCCCAGTCGGCCGGCCGGGTGGCCGTGCCCGGCGGCTGGTCGCTGCTGGCCGCCAGCGCCCACAAGTGGGGCGGCCCCGCCGGGGTCGGCGTGCTCGCCGTCCGCAAGGGCGTCCGCTACGTCTCCCCGCTGCCCTCCGACGAGCGCGAGCGCGGCCGGGTGCCCGGCTACGTCAACGTCCCGGCGATCGTCGCGGCCGCCGCCTCGCTGCGCGCCGTCCGGGCGGAGGCCGAGGCCGAGAACGCCCGTCTGCACGCCCTGGTCGAGCGGATCCGCCGTCAGGTCCCGAGCCTGGTCCCCGAGGTGGAGGTGGTCGGCGACCCGGTGCACCGGCTGCCCCACATCGTCACCTTCTCCTGCCTCTACGTGGACGGCGAGGTACTGCTGGGCGAGCTGGACCGGGCCGGCTTCGCGGTCTCCTCCGGCTCCTCCTGCACCTCCTCCACCCTGACGCCCAGCCACGTCCTGGCCGCGATGGGCGTCCTGACGGAGGGGAACGTCCGGGTCTCGCTCCCGTACGGCACCCCCGAGGCGGGGGTGGACCGTTTCCTGGAGCTGCTTCCCGGGCTGGTCGCCGGGGTCCGCGCCCCGCTCGGCCTCGACCTGCCGGCCCCGGCCGCGGCCACCTCGGAGGAGCTGGTGCTGGACATGCTGGGCAAGCGCTGCCCGCTGCCGGTGATCGAGCTGGCCAAGCGGATCGGCGAGGTGCCGGTCGGCGGCAGCGTCGTGGTGCTGGCCGACGACGAGGCGGCCCGCCTCGACGTCCCCGCCTGGTGCGAGATGCGCGGCCAGGCCTACCGGGGCACCGCCCCGGCCGAGCACTACGGGGTCGAGCGGGGCACCGCGTACCTGGTGGAGCGGACGGCCTGAAGGGGGCCCCGGCCTGCCGGGACCCCCTCCGGGTGACGGTGCGTCAGCGCGCGAGCTTCGCGCGGACCTCGGCCGCGGCCTCCTCGCCGTAGGCGAGGGCGAAGCGGTCCAGGAAGACGCCGTGCTTGAGCTCGTACTCCTGGGTCCCGACGGTCTCGATCACCAGGGTGGCCAGCATGCAGCCGAGCTGGGCCGAGCGCTCCAGGCCGAAGCCCCAGGACAGACCGGCCAGGAAGCCGGCCCGGAAGCCGTCGCCCACGCCGGTCGGGTCGGCCTTGCGCTCCTCGACCGGGCAGCCCACCGTGACGTCCGGCTCGCCGGCCCGCTGGATCCGCACGCCCTTGGCGCCCAGGGTGGTGATCCGGGTGCCGACCCGGCGCAGGATCTCCTCCGCGTCCCAGCCGGTCTTGGTCTCGATCAGCGCGGCCTCGTACTCGTTGGTGAACAGGTACGTGGCGCCGTCCACGATGGTGCGGATGTCGTCGCCGTCCAGACGGGCCAGCTGCTGCGAGGGGTCGGCCGCGAAGGCGTAGCCCCGGGTGCGGCACTCCTGGCTGTGGCGGACCATCGCGGCCGGGTCGTCGGCCCCGATCAGCACCAGGTCCAGGCCGCCGACCCGGTCGGCGATCGGCTTGAGCTCGATGCTGCGGGCCTCGGCCATCGCGCCGGTGTAGAAGGACGCGATCTGGTTGTGGTCCTGGTCGGTGGTGCACATGAAGCGCGCGGTGTGCCGGGTCTCGGAGATGTGCACCGAGTCGGTGTCCACGTTGTTGCGCTCCAGCCAGCTGCGGTACTCCTCGAAGTCCGCGCCGGCCGCACCGACCAGCACCGGGCGCAGGCCCAGCACGCCCATGCCGAAGGCGATGTTCGGCGCGACCCCGCCCCGGCGGATGTCCAGGGTGTCCACCAGGAACGAGAGCGACACCGTGTGCAGCTGCTCGGCGACCAGCTGGTCGGCGAAGCGGCCGGGGAAGGTGGTCAGGTGGTCGGTGGCGATCGAGCCGGCGACGGCGATGCGCACGGAGGACTCCTCAGGTGGCCGGCGACGGCCGGGTCAAGCGATGGAATTGACCCCCACACGTTACCGGGCCGTCGCCCGGGCGCCCACCACGCCTCCGGTTCCGCCCGGGCGCGACACCCACGGGTACTACCGCGCGGTAAGCCTGGCCCGGCCCGGTCCGCCGATCTAGGGTCGAATCTGCCGGGGCCCGACCGCCCGGCCCTTCCCAGGCCCGCGACCCACCCTCGCGGCCCGCCGATCGGAGCCCGTACCGATGATGCCGAACCGGCCGACCACCCTGCGCGTGCCGTCCGCCCTCCGGGGTGACGCGGACCTCGAGTCCCTTGACGCACTGGTCAGTTCCTCCCGCCGGATGGGCCACTTCTGGCCCACCACCGCACTGCAGCCCGAGCCCGCCCGCCCCGCCGTCGGCGCGCTCTCGGTACCGCCCGGCACCCGTCGGCTGGTGGCCGGCATGTCGGAGTACGGCAGCTGACGGACCGTCGGTCAGAGCGGGTCCTGGGCCCAGCGGTACCAGGGCCCGGACAGGTGCGTGTAGGTCCCGTAGTCCGCGGGCGTCCGCCCGTCGGGGAAGTAGCCGTACCCGGCGGGTCCCTCGACGCCGGTGCCGCGCACGATCAGCAGCACGCCCGTGCCGGTGCGCACCACCTCACCGATCCGGTACGTCCCGACCCAGCCGGGCCCGGTGGCGTCCGAGCGGGCGAAGTCGGTCAGCGCGGCCCGCCCGAGCCCGAACCGGGCCCGCTCCGGCAGGTCCAGCCGGACCACCCCGACGGCCGTCACCAGCAGCAGCGGCAGCACCGCCCAGCGCCAGTTCCCGGCCGGGGCGGCGACCGGCGGCCCCGGCATCACCTGCCGCACCGCCCAGGCCAGCACCAGCAGACCGCCCGCCGAACCCGCCGCCACCAGCAGCGGCCCGTCGAGCTTCGGACCGCTGAACGCCAGCACGCCCGGCACGACCAGCAGTCCGGCGGAGAGCAGTGCGGAGTTCCCCGGCCGCCGCAGCCGGCACCGCCGCGGCCCCAGGGCGCAGCTCAGCACGACGATGAACGCGGGGACCACCAGCAGGAAGAGCGCCAGGAAGCCGACCATGGCGACGGCCAGGATCCACGAGGATCCGGCGGTGGCGACGGCGACGACCACCGGCACGGCGGTCATCAGGGGTGCCCGGAGGCCGGGGCGGGTGAGTATGTGCACCGCAGTGATCTACCACCCGCGCGGGGGCGGACGGAACCGGATTCCACCGGGCCACGTCAAAGCCGCACAGCACGACGCTGCACCCTCGGGAGGAAGACGCACCATGGACCAGAAGACCCGGCTCCGCCGGACCGTCGCCGTCGCCGGCCTGCTGCTCGCGCTGGGCACCGCGACGGCCTGCGGCTCGGCCACCACCTCCGGTTCGACCGCGCCCGGCGACGTCCCGGCGGGCACCCCGTCGACCACCGCCTCCGCCTCGGCCTCCGCGAGCCCGTCCAACCCCGAGCCCCGGCCCTCCACTCCCCCGCCGGTGAAGGTCTCGCCTACCCCCACCCCCACCGCGACCACCCCCGGCATCGCGGTGGGCGAGCCCGACCCGAACGGCAAGGCGCCCGGGGTCTCGTACCGGGTGGACGGGCTCCGGCTGACCGTCACCTTCTACGGCGGGGTCTGCGAGAAGTACGGGCTGAAGCTGGACGAGTCCAAGCCCGGCACCGTGCAGGCCAAGGTCGTGGTCCGGGAGCCGCAGCCGGCCGGGCAGGCCTGCGCCGCGATCGCCAAGCTGCAGGAGGTCTCGGCCGACCTCAAGACGCAGCTGGAGGGCCGGACGGTCTTCGACCAGAACACCGGCCAGGAGCTGCCGCGCAACCAGGGCCCGGACGAGGTCGGCGGCCCCAAGCACTGAGTCGTCCCGGACACGGCGAAGGCCCCCACCCGGAGCTCCGGGTGGGGGCCTTCGCGGTACGACTAGCTGAACGAGTCGCCGCAGGCGCAGGAGCCGGTGGCGTTCGGGTTGTCGATCGTGAAGCCCTGCTTCTCGATGGTGTCGACGAAGTCGACGGTGGCGCCGCCGAGGTAGGGGGCGCTCATGCGGTCGGTGACGACCTTGACGCCGTTGAAGTCCTTCACGACGTCGCCGTCGAGCGAGCGCTCGTCGAAGAAGAGCTGGTAGCGCAGGCCGGAGCAGCCACCGGGCTGCACGGCGACGCGGAGCGCCAGGTCGTCGCGGCCCTCCTGGTCCAGCAGACCCTTGACCTTCTCCGCGGCGGAATCGGTGAGGAGCAGACCACTCTCGACGGTGGTCTCGTCCTGGACGCTCATCTGGTTACTCCCGGTATGTGACGACGAACTGCCGCCAGTGCCAACCAGCGGCCTCCCGGATTCATTTCCCCGGGCGGTGGTTCTCGAGTGCTGGAGGTGGTACGTGTCCACCCTCCACGCCCCATGCTCGCACACCGCCGGGGCCTGGTCACCGGCCGATCCTGACAAACCCCCCGCCCGGGGCACGCCGTCGCGGCAGGATGAGCGGGTGATCATTCGTCAGCTCCAGGACACCTCCGCCGACGCGGCGGCCGTCGAGGCGGTGAGCCGGGCCGCCTTCCGCGACCTGGCCGGCCGGGAGGACGGCTCACCGCCCGATCCGGACCGGCGCACCCGCGAGCTCGCCCGGACGGTGCACGCGATCCGCCACGACCAGCCCGGCTGCTGGGTCGCCGAGGAGGGCGGCGAGACCCTCGGGGTGGCGCTCTCGCTGCGCCGCGAGGACCTCTGGCTGCTCTCGCTCTTCGCCGTGCTGCCCAAGGCCCAGGGCCGGGGCATCGGCCGGCTGCTGCTGGAGCGGGCGGGCACGTACGGGCGGGGCTGCCTGCGCGGGATGCTCTACGCCTCGGCCTCCCCCGCCGCCGCCCGGCGCTACCGGCGGGCCGGGTTCACCCTGCACCCGGCGATGCGGCTGACCGGGAGGGTGGACCGGGCGGGCCTGCTCGACCCGGGCGACATCCCGGTGCACCCGGGCAACCGGACCCACCTGCACCTGCTGGACTCGGTGGACCGCCGGGCCCGGGGCGCGGCCCACGGGGTTGACCACGGGTTCATGCTGGCCCACTACGACGAGCTGCTGATCGCCGACACCCTGGCCGGGAGCGGCTACTGCTACCGCGACGGCGGGACCGTGAAGCTGCTGGCCGCCACCTCCAAGCGGATCGGCACCCGCCTGCTGCGGGAGGCGCTGGCCCGCACCCCGGACGGCACCGAGGTGCTGGTCGAGGGGCTGACGGCGGAGCAGGAGTGGGCGGTGGACGTCGGGATGGAGCTGGGCCTGTCGCTCTCCACCGAGGGCTACCTGGCGGTGCGCGGGATGCGGCCGCCGGCCACCTACGTGCCGAACCCGGCGTTCCTGTGACCGGGGACGAGGGCCTGACGGAGGGTCAGGAGGTGCTGCGGAAGGTCGGCGCGGTCGGCGGGTTCTTCGCCGTCGCCACCGGGCCGAGGCCGCCGGAGGGGTTCCGGCCGGTGGCCGAGCTGCGCTCGGCGGCCTTCCTGCGCGAGCGGATCGCCGACGTGGCGCGGCGGATGCGGACCTCCGAGCTCCGGGTGGCGGCCTCGGCGGCGCAGCTGGGGGCGGCGGCCCGGCTCTGGTCGGTGGCGCTGGGCACGGCGGCCGTCGGCGGGGTGGTGCCGGACCTGGCGGGGGCGTACTGGCGGCTGGTGCCCGGCGGGATGCTGGAACTCTGGGTACCGGGGGTGCGGGAGCCGGGCCCGGCGGGGCTGGCGGCGGAGCTGTACCTGGAGGTGGTGGAGGGTCAGCTGCGCCCGTTCGGCGAAGCGGTGCGCCGGGTCGTCCCGGTGGCCGAGGGGCTGCTCTGGGGGAACGCGGCCTCGGCGCTGGCCGGGGCGGTGAAGGTGCTGGGGGCCGGTCGTGAGCTGGCGGCCGAACTGCGGGCCGTCGGCCCGCTGCGCGGTGCGCTGCGGGCCGACGGGAGACGCACGAGCTGCTGCCTCTACTACCGGGCGCCGGCGGGCGGTCTGTGCGGGGACTGCGTCTTCGACCGGCCGCCGGGGCGGTGAGCTGACGGCGGGTCGGGCTCAGGCCATGGTGGCGAGGATCTCCTCGACCATCTCCATGGTGGTGCCCGGGTGCAGGAAGGCGAAGCGGGCGACGGTCTCGCCGTCCCAGCCGGTCGGGGTGACGAAGCCGATCTGGTCGGCCAGCAGCTGCTGGGACCAGCGGTAGTAGTCCTCGTGCGTCCAGCCGGTGCGGCGGAAGCAGACCGAGGAGAGCTGGGGGTCCATCAGGAGCTCCAGGTGCTCGGTGCGCTCGATCAGGGCGGCGGTCTCCCGGGCCAGGGTGAGGCCGGCCTCGATCGCGTCGGTGTAGGCCTGGGTGCCGTGCACCGCGAGGGAGAACCAGAGCGGCAGGCCGCGGGCCCGGCGGGTCAGGTGGTAGGCGTAGTCGGTGGGGTTCCACTCGTCGCCCTCGGTGTGCAGCACGTCCAGGTAGGAGGCGTCCTGGGTGTGCACGGCGCGGGCCAGCTGCGGGTTGCGGTAGATCAGCGCGGCGCAGTCGAACGGGGCGAACAGCCACTTGTGCGGGTCCACCACGAAGGAGTCCGCGTGCTCGATGCCGTTGTAGCGCTCCCGGACGGAGGGGGCGAACAGGCCGGCACCGCCGTACGCGCCGTCCACGTGGAACCACATGCCGCGCTCGCGGGTGACCTCGGACAGGCCCTGGAGGTCGTCGACGATGCCCTCGTTGGTGGTGCCGGCGGTGCCGACCACCGCGATCACCGTCTCGGGGTTCGGGTCGGCGGCCAGCGCGGCGCGCAGCGCCTCGCCGGTGAAGCGGCGGTCGACGGTGGGGACCTTGAAGGCCTCGACGCCGATGATGTTGAAGGTGTTCTTCACCGAGGAGTGCACCTGGTCGGCGACCGCGACGCGCAGCTTGACGCCCTCGCCGAGGCGGCGGCGGGCGGTGTCGCGGGCGACCACCAGGGCGGAGAGGTTGCCCGCCGAGCCGCCGGAGACGAAGGTGCCGCCGGCGGTCTCGGGCATCCCGGCCCGGTCCGCTATCAGGCGCAGCACCTGGTTCTCGGCGGCGATGGCGCCGGCCGCCTCCAGCCAGGAGATGCCCTGGAGCGAGGCGCAGGAGACCACCATGTCGAAGAGCAGCGCGGCCTTGGTCGGCGCGCACGGGATGAAGGAGAGGTAGCGCGGGCTGTCGGCGGAGATCACGGCCCGGGAGAGCTCGTGGTCGTAGAGCTTGAGCACGTCGGCCGGGTCGTTGCCGGTGGGGTTGAGCAGGCCGGCCAGCTGGGCCTTGAGGTGCTCGCCGTCGCCGGGGTGGTCGAGCGGCACCGGGTCGTACTGCAGCCGCTCGCGCATGTAGTCGAACACCAGGTCCACCAGCTCGTTGTCGGGCCGGTGCATGCGGTCGGGGGCTGCGGACATGGTGGTGCCTCTCGCTGCGGTGAGGGTCGGGGGAGGCCCGGGGCGCGTGGGGTTGCCGGACATGATCAGCGTAGGCAGCGGTGTGCGCCCGGCGCGCGTCGGAACGCGGCGGTCCGGGCCGGAATCGAGCGTGTTCGCGGGGGGCGACGCAGGATTCCTGCGTCATCCGGGGGACGTGCTAGCCGATCAGCCGGGAGAGGACCACCGAGCTGCGGGAGCGCTGGACGCCGGGCTCCTTGCGGATGCGCTCGATCACGGCCTCCAGGTGCCGGGTGTCGGAGGCCCGCAGGTGGACCAGGGCGTCCGGGTCGCCGGTCACCGTCCAGGCGGCGACCACCTCGGGGAACTGCCGCAGGCTGGCCAGGATCTCCTCGGGGGCGGTGCGCTCCCGGCAGTAGACCTCGACGAAGGCCTCGGTCTGCCAGCCGAGCACGTCCGGGTCGACCACCACGGTGAAGCCGCGGACCACGCCGCGGGCCCGGAGCCGGTCGATCCGGCGGCGGACGGCGGTGGCGGAGAGGTTGGCCAGCAGGCCGATCTCGGCGTAGGAGGCGCGGCCGTCCCGGCTCAGGTGGGTGAGCAGCAGCCGGTCGGTGTCGTCCAGGGAGGCCCCGCCGGGATCTGACGGTCTGTTGGTGCTCATCGGTACGGGGCTCCTGGGAAGAAACGAAACGCCGAACCATTCTGCACCGAGGGACGCGCCCGGTGCCGGGCGCGCCCCCGTGGCGGGTTACTGGCCCTTGACGTCGGGGATCCGGACGGCGCCGGCCGAGCAGTCCCGGAACTCGTACCAGGGCGCCGTGCCGGTCCAGCGCAGCAGGCCTCCGGTGGCTCCGGTGCCGCCGGTGGCGGCGTTCGCGTCGGAGAACCGGCAGCCGTCGTAGAGCAGCTTGCCGGTGGTGGTGGCGCTCGTGGTGGTGACCTGGTGGGAGCCCATCAGGGCGCAGTCCTGGTACCGGATCATCGGGGCGCGGTTCGGGGTGACCGCGTCGAAGCGGTAGACGTGCGTCGCCACGGCCGTGGTGGCCCAGCCCTGGAAGGAGAGCGCGGTGTCGTCGCAGGAGACGAAGGTGATGTTGCCCTTGTACCAGGCCGAGTCGATCACCTTGTGCTTGTCGCTGCGGAGCTCGAAGCGGATGCCCTGGACGTACAGGCGGTTGACCGAGTCGGCCCGGCCGGTGGTGCCGCCGAGCTTGAAGAAGGTCCCGTAGGCCTCGGTGTCGGTGAGGATGTACGAGCCACCGGTGAAGTTCATCGAGCCGCCGCGCTCGTTGCGGACGAAGACACCGGACTTGAACTCGACCTTACAGTCCCGGAACCACATGTTGAGGAACTGGTCCTGCTGGCTCGCGGCGGGGGTGGCGCCCATCACCAGGAAGGCGTCGGCGTAGCTGCCGGCCACCTGGCAGTGGTCCCAGCCCATCTCGCTGTTGAGGTCGGACTGCGGGCTGGTCTTGTCGCCCGCCGCCCGGTCCGGCGCGCCGTCCAGGACGATCCCGGCCTTCCAGTCGCCGCGCCACTCGACGTCGGTGTACCAGGTGTCCTGCACGCCGCCGGCGTCCGAGGAGTAGGCGTAGTTGAAGGTGGAGGTGGCGTCGCGGCTGTCGAAGGTGAGGCCGCTGATCCGGATGTTCTTGTACCGGTCCCGGTTGGTCCAGAAGGTGGTGTTCCGGGTGGTCGGCGCGTAGGTGATCCGGCTCAGCCGCTTGCCGTGGCCGACGATCGCGATGCCGTCCACGATCCCGCCGTTGCCCGGGCCCGCGATGCCGGGCAGCAGCGCGTCCGGCTGGGTGATCAGGTAGTTGCCCGGCGGGATCAGCAGCACCTTCTTCGGGATGGCGCCGGAGACCGGGTCGGGCTGGAAGGACGCCAGCAGCTCGGTGGCCGCGTCCTTGAACGCCTGGTCGCTGGGCGTCTGCCCGGTCGGGTCGGCGTTCTTGGCCAGCACGTCGACCACGTAGGTGCCGGCAGCGGCCTCGGCGGTCCCGGCGCCGAGCGCCAGCGCCCCGACGGCACCCGCCCCGGTCAGGCCGGCCAGCAGTGAGCGGCGGCCGAGCGTGCCTCGTTCGTTCGCGGACATGCGTACTCCCCCGTGAGGTTCCAGTGGATCTTCCTCGATCCGACCAAGATCCTCATTGATGACGGGGATTATCACAAGGGAGATGTGACGGCGGGTCAGAAATCCTTCGACACCGGCCCGCGCCCCGTGCTGCCCTGGTGCGCATGACGGCTCTGAGCGGTACTCACCTGATCGGCGGCGAACTTCCGGTGGCCCGGCTCGGCCTCGGGACCATGCGGCTCCCCGGGCCCGGCGTCTGGGGGCCGTCGGCCGACCCGGCCGAGGCGGTACGGCTGCTGCGGCGCGCGGTCGAGCTGGGGGTGGACCTGGTCGACACCGCCGACTCGTACGGGCCGCACGTCAGCGAGGAACTGATCGCGCGGGCACTGCACCCGTACCCCGAGGGGTTGGTGATCTCCACCAAGGGCGGGCTCACCCGGCAGGGGCCCGACGCCTGGGCGGCGGTGGGGCGGCCCGCGTACCTGCGGCAGTGCGTGGAGCTCAGCCTGCGGCGGCTCCGGCTGGAGCGGATCGACCTCTACCACCTGCACCGGATCGACCCGGCGGTGCCGCTGGAGGAGCAGCTCGGGGTGCTGTCCGACCTGCGGGCGGAGGGCAAGATCGGGCACATCGGACTCTCCGAGGTGGAGGTCGAGGAGATCGAGCGGGCCCGGGCGGTGGTGCCCGTCGCCACCGTGCAGAACGTCTTCAACCTCACCCGGCAGCGGCTGCGCGACACCCTGGACCACTGCACCCGCGAGGGCATCGGCTTCGTCCCGTTCTTCCCCCTCGGCCGCGGCGGCCTGGCCCGCCCGGACGGCCCCACCCCGGGGCTGGCCGAGCTGGCCGCCACCCACGACGCCACCCCGGCCCAACTCGCCCTCGCCTGGCTGCTCCACCTCTCCCCCACGGTGCTCCCCATCCCGGGCACCTCCCGGACGGCCCACCTGGAACAGAACCTGGGGGCCGCCCGGATCCGGCTGACCGACGCCGAGGTGGCCGACCTCTCCGCTCGCTGGACGGATGCCTGACGACCCCGCGGAGGGCGCCCGCGGCGCGTCAGTCGACCAGGAGGACGATCTTGCCGCGGGTGCGGCCCTCGGCGTTGAGGGCCTGGGCGCTGGCGGCCTGGGCGAGGGGGAAGGTGGAGGCGATCGGGACGCGGAGCCTCCCCTCGTCGGCGAGGCGGGCGAGGTCGGCGAGGCCCTCGGCGTCGGGGCGGACCCAGACGTAGTGGCCGCCGAGGGCCTTGACGCCGTAGTCGGTGATCGAGGCGATCCGGGAGTCGTCCGGGACGAGGGTGGCGGAGACCTCGACCGCGTCGCCGCCGATCAGGTCGACCGCGGCGTCCACCCCGTCGGGAGCGAGGGCGCGGACCCGGTCGGCCAGCCCCTCGCCGTAGGTCACGGGCTCGGCGCCGAGCGAGCGGAGGAAGTCGTGGTTGCGCTCGCTCGCGGTGCCGATCACCCGCAGGCCGAGCGCCTTGGCGATCTGCACCGCGAAGACCCCGACGCCCCCGGCGGCGGCGTGCACCAGCACGGTCTGGCCGGCCGTCACCCCGAGCGCCCGGACCAGGCACTGGTGGGCCGTCAGCCCGGCCAGCGGCAGGCCGCCCGCCTCGGCCCAGCTCAGCGAGGCCGGCTTGCGGGCCAGCGTCCGCACCGGGGCGGAGACCAGCTCGGCGTACGTGCCGTGCTGCACCGCGTCCTTGCGGACGTAGCCGAAGACCTCGTCGCCGGGGGCGAACTCGGTGACCCCGCCGCCGACCGCCTGGACCACCCCGGCCGCGTCCCAGCCCATGACCAGCGGGAAGTGCGCGTCGGTGACGCCGTCCAGGTACCCTTCCCGGATCTTCCAGTCCACCGGATTGACCCCGGCGGCCTTCACCCGGACCAGCACCGAGTCGGGCCCGACCTTGGGGTCCGGGAGCTCGGTGTACTCGACCACTTCGGGGCCGCCGTAACGCCTGATCGCGATTGCCTTCATGACTGCCCAGCAAACCCGACGCGACGGTGTACACGACGCAACGGCACGCGGTTCTCGTCACATCGACACTTCGGCCATCGTCAGAGTGACGCTAACGGGTTATCATAGATAGCGTCAGATAGACGATAACGGCCAAGCACCACAGAGTTCCGCCGCACAGGAGGGCACCCGCCCGTGACCACCACCACCGAGACCTACGGCGTCGACCCCACTCCGACGCCGCTCGCACTGCTGCTGCTCGGCCGCGAGGCCGACCCGAACAGCGAGCGCGGCGTCGAGTGCCCCGGCGACCTCCCGCCCGCCTCCGACCCGGACCTGGTGGCCCGGGCCCGCGCCGCCAAGGCCGCGCTCGGCGACCGGGTGTTCATCCTCGGCCACCACTACCAGCGCGACGAGGTCATCGAGTTCGCCGACGTCACCGGCGACTCGTTCAAGCTCGCCCGGGACGCCGCCAACAAGCCGGAGGCGGAGTACATCGTCTTCTGCGGCGTGCACTTCATGGCCGAGTCCGCCGACATCCTCACCAGCAGCGCCCAGCAGGTGATCCTCCCCGACCTGGCGGCCGGCTGCTCGATGGCCGACATGGCCACCGCCGAGCAGGTCGCCGAGTGCTGGGACGTGCTCACCGAGGCGGGCATCGCCGACGTGACCGTCCCGGTCTCGTACATGAACTCCTCCGCCGACATCAAGGCCTTCACCGGCAAGCACGGCGGCACCATCTGCACCTCCTCCAACGCCGAGCGCGCCCTGAACTGGGCGTACGAGCAGGGCGAGAAGGTGCTCTTCCTGCCGGACCAGCACCTGGGCCGCAACACCGCCGTCCGCGACCTGGGCTTCTCGCTGGACGACTGCGTGCTCTACAACCCGCACAAGCCGAACGGCGGCCTGACCGTCGAGCAGCTGCGGAACGCCAAGATGATCCTCTGGCGCGGCCACTGCTCGGTGCACGGCCGCTTCTCGCTGGACTCGGTCAACGACGTGCGCGAGCGCATCCCGGGCGTCAACGTCCTGGTGCACCCCGAGTGCAAGCACGAGGTGGTCGCGGCGGCCGACATGGTCGGCTCGACCGAGTACATCATCAAGGCGCTGGACGCGGCCGAGCCCGGCTCCAAGTGGGCCATCGGCACCGAGCTCAACCTGGTCCGCCGCCTCGCCAAGGCACACCCGGACAAGGAGATCGTCTTCCTCGACCGGGCGGTCTGCTTCTGCTCCACCATGAACCGGATCGACCTCCCGCACCTGGTCTGGGCGCTGGAGTCGCTGGTCGACGGCCGGGTGCCGAACGTGATCACCGTGGACCCGGAGACCGAGAAGTACGCCAAGGCCGCGCTGGACCGGATGCTCGCCCTGCCGTAACGATTCGCCGGACAGCACGAAGGGCGGGCCCCCGAGGGGGCCCGCCCTTTCACGTGCTCGGCACTACTCCGGGATGCCGGGGATCAGCCCGTCGCCCTCGGCCCGGAGCAGGTCCCGGACCTCGTCCAGGGAGGCCTCCGGGTCCGGCAGGATCAGGTCCGAGGGCTCCAGCGAGTCGTCCGGCAGCGGCGTGCCGAATTCCTTGACGGCGCTGAGCAGACTGCCGAGCGCGGCCCGGAAGTGCTGCTCGTCGCCCGACTCCAGCGCGGCGAGGAGCTCCTCGTCGAGCTCGTTCAGCCGGTTCAGGTGCCCCTCGGCGACCTGGAACTGGCCCTCGCCCATGACCCGCATGATCATGCCGGTGTTCTCCCTGCGCTAGGGGGGTGTTACTTGTTGTAGTTGATCGTAGGAGGGGTGTCCTGCTTGCCCTGCTCGATCGCCTGCGGCGCGCCGCCCGGGGTGCCCCCGGTGAGCTCGGCCTTCATCCGGGCCAGCTCCAGCTCGACGTCGCTGCCGCCGGCCACCCGCTCCAGCTCGGCCTCGATGTCGTCCTTGCGGCCCAGCCCGCTGGCGTCGTCGAGCGCGCCGGAGGCCAGCAGCTCGTCGATCGCGCCGGCCCGGGCCTGCATCTGCGCGGTCTTGTCCTCGGCCCGCTGGATGGCCAGGCCGACGTCGCCCATCTCCTCCGAGATCCCCGAGAAGGACTCGGCGATCCGGGTCTGCGCCTGGGCGGCGGTGTAGGTGGCCTTGATGGTCTCCTTCTTGGTGCGGAAGGCGTCCACCTTGGCCTGCAGCCGCTGGGAGGCGAGCGTGAGCTTCTCCTCCTCGGCCTGCAGGGCCTGGTACTGCGTCTCCAGGTCGGTGATCTGGGACTGCAGGTTGGCCTTGCGGGTCAGCGCCTCGCGGGCCAGGTCCTCGCGGCCGAGCGAGAGCGCCTTGCGGCCCTGGTCCTCGTACTTGGCCGACTGCTGCTGCAGCTGGGTCAGCTGGAGCTCCAGGCGCTTGCGGGAGGTGGCTACGTCGGCGACGCCCCTGCGCACCTTCTGCAGCAGTTCCAGCTGCTTCTGGTAGGAGTAGTCGAGCGTCTCTCGCGGGTCCTCCGCACGGTCCAGGGCCTTGTTCGCCTTGGAGCGGAAGATCAGCCCCATACGCTTCATGATTCCGTCGCTCATGGGCCTCGGGTGCCCCCTTCTCGGGCCTGCGGTTCCGTCTCGGCTGACAGGAACGAGTCTATGCGCGGCGGCTGCCCGCCCGCAGTGCTCCTGCCTGCAACAAGCGTGCTACAGCCTTGCGGCTCCGGCCTCATCCCCTGGGTGGAGACGACCCCTGACCATGATCGGAGAAGAGGCACCGAGGTCCTAGGGGACACTCCGGGGGCATTCGATATCTGTTTGGGTCCAAGGGCACCACGATTTGCCGATACCCAGCACGTACGCTTGTGGTGTGTTCCGACGCCGTTCAGAAGAAGCCTCCTCCGCCACCGCGCTGGCCGAGCAGGACGACACCCAGCCCCGTGACCCGCAGGCCCCCAAGGGCCGGCCGACCCCGAAGCGCAGCGAGGCCGAGGCCAACCGCCGCACCCGGGTGACGGTCCCCAAGGACCGCAAGGAGGCCGCGCGGCAGTCGCGCGACCGCATGCGGTCCGAGCGGGAGAAGCAGCGCACCGCGCTGCTCGAGGGCGACGAGCGCTACCTCCCGGCCCGTGACAAGGGCCCGGTCCGGAAGTACGTCCGCGACTACATCGACGCCCGGTGGTCGCTGGCCGAGTTCTTCCTGCCGTACGCGGTGGTCGTGCTGGTCCTCAGCGTGGTCCCGAACAACGTGCTGAAGCTCGCCTCGACGCTGCTCTTCATGGTCTTCTTCGTGCTGGTGATCGCGGACTTCCTGCGGCTCGGCTTCGGCCTGCGCAAGGCGCTGGCCACCGAGTTCCCCGGCACCAACACCCGCGGGGCCGTCCCCTACGGGCTGATGCGCACCCTGCAGATGCGCCGCCTCCGGCTGCCCAAGCCGAAGGTCAAGCGGGGCGAGAAGCCCTGACCGCGGACCACGTGCAGCAGCCGTCCTGGGCCCAGCCCTGGACGGCTGACGCGTGGTCGGCCCCCGGCGGCCTGCCCGAGCAGGGCCTCGGGGGGCACGACCGGCTGCCCACCCGCGGCGCGCTGCCCACCGCCGCCACCTGGCTGGAGCGCCAGGGCGGCCTGCGGACGCTGGTCCGCCAGGAGCTGGTGGCCCGTCAGCTGGGCGCCCAGCTGGCCGGGCTGGACGGCCTGCGGGTGCTGGACGTCGGCTGCGGCCAGGGCACCCAGGCGCTCCGGCTGGCCAGGGCCGGCCACCTGGTCACCGGCCTCGACCCGGACCCGGTCACCCTCGGCGCGGCCCAGGCCGCGCTGGCGGCCGAGCCCGAGGAGGTGCGGGTGCGGGTCCAGCTGCTCGGCGGCGACTGCTACCAGGTCGGCCGCTGGTTCGGCCCGCGCAGCTTCGACGTGGTGCTCTGCCACGGGGTGCTGCCGTACCTCTCCGACCCGGACCCGATGCTGGCCTCGCTTGCCCGGCTGCTCGCCCCCGGCGGGGTGCTCTCGCTGGTGGTCCGCAACGCCGAGGCGCTCGCCATGCGGCCCGGGCTGACCGGGGACTGGCGCACCGCGCTGGAGTCCTTCGACTCCACCCGCTTCACCAACCGCCTCGGTCTGCCCGCCCGGGCCGACCGGCTCGCCGACCTCGCCACCACGCTGCGGGACATCGCCGTGCCGGTCCGGCACTGGTACGGGGTGCGGGTCTTCACCGACACCACGCCCGACCACCAGGCCCCGGTGGACGGGCGGCAGCTGGCCCAGCTGCTCGACGCCGAGGAACGGGCCGGGCAGCAGGACCCGTACCGCCAGGTGGCGGCGCTGCTGCACGTGGTCGGCTCGAAGCCCTGACGGGCGGTCAGTCCTCCTGCAGGCTCATGGAGTAGACGACCGCACCGTCGTCCAGCAGCGCGACCTTGTCGACGCCCTGGTCGAGCAGGTCCTTGTACGCCTCGCCGACCCAGGACTCCGCGTCGCCCTGGCTGGTGAACTCCTCCTGCTCGCCCGGCAGGGTCACCGCGGTGCCGTCCGCCTTCTCGTACCGCCACGTCCAGACCATGCCCGTCTCCTTCAGTTCGGTTGCGCTGCGCGCAGGTTAGCGTGCCCGCCCGGCGGGGCCCCATGCCTCGTGCGGGAGGATGGTGACCATGTCGATGCCCCGCACCCTGATCCTCGGCGGCGCCCGTTCGGGCAAGTCGACCCGGGCCGAGCAACTGCTCGCCGGGCACGAGGACGTCCTGTACGTCGCCACCAGCGGGACCCGGGACGGGGACGCGGACTGGGCGGACCGGGTGCGGCTGCACCGGGAGCGGCGGCCGGCGGGCTGGCGGACGGCCGAGACCTGCGACCTCCCGGCCGTGCTGGCGGACGCCGCCGATCCGGCGCCGGTGCTGATCGACTGCCTGGCGCTCTGGCTCACCGCCGTGATGGACGAGTGCGGGGCCTGGGAGGACGGCGCCTGGCGGGAGGGCGGGGCCGAGGCGGCCGTGCTGGCCCGCTGCGCGGAGCTCGCCCGGGCGTGGGAGGTGACGGAGCGTCAGGTGATCGCCGTCAGCAACGAGGTCGGCATGGGCGTCGTCCCGGCCACCGCCTCGGGGCGGCGCTTCCGCGACACCCTGGGCCGCCTGAACATGGCCGTGGCCGACGCCTCCGAACGTGTCCTGCTGGTGGTCGCCGGGCAGGTACTGACCGTCAAACCCGCTGGCGTGTAGCCTTCCCGACGATGGACACCACCGTGGATCTCGACGTTTTCTCCTCCCTCGTGGAGCGCCCCGACGAGAGCGCCCGCCGGGCCGGCGAGGAGCGCTGGCAGCAGCTCGACCGGCCGCGCGGCGGCCTCGGGCAGTTGGAGGAGCTGGGTGCCTGGCTGGCCGGAGTGCAGGGCCACTCGCCCGTACGGCCGCTGACCGCCGCCAAGGTGGTGCTGTTCGCCGCGGACCACGGCGTGGCCTCGGCCGGGGTCTCCCAGCTGACCGGCGGCACCGCCCGCCGGGTGCACGCGGTGCTGGACGGCTCCGCCCCCGTCGCGGTGCTGGCCCGCCGCTACGGCGCGGCCCTGCGCGTGGTGGACGTCGGCGTGGACGCCGGGCCCGAGGAGTTCCCGGCGGAGGTCAGCCGGTTCAAGGTCCGCCGCGGCTCCGGCCGGATCGACCTGGAGGACGCCCTGACGGCCGCTCAGGCCGCCGAGGCCTTCCGGGCCGGCATGGCCGTCGCCGACGAGGAGGCCGACGCCGGGACCGACCTGGTGGTGCTGGGCGACCTCGGGGTCGGCTCCACCACGGTGGCCGCCGTCCTGGTCGGCGCGCTCTGCGGCACCGACGCGGCCGCCGTCACCGGGCGCGGCTCCGGCATCGACGACCGCACCTGGATGGTCAAGTGCGCCGCCGTCCGCGACTCGCTGCGCCGGGCCCGCCCCGTGCTCGGCGACCAGCTGGCGCTGCTCGCCACCGTCGGCGGCGCGGACTTCGCCGCCGTCACCGGCTTCCTGCTGCAGGCCGCCGTGCGCAAGCTCCCGGTGGTGCTGGACGGCGTGGTCTCCGCCGCCTGCGCGCTGGTCGCCCAGCGGATCGCCTTCCGCGCCCCCGAGTGGTGGCGCGCCGGCCAGTCCACCGGCGAGCCGGCCCAGGCCAAGGCGTACGACCGCCTCACCCTGACGCCCGTCCAGACCCTCGGGGTCTCGATGGGCGAGGGCGTCGGCGCGCTGCTGGCGCTGCCGCTGCTCCAGGCCGCCACCGACACCCTCGCCGACCCCGGGGACGTCCCGGCCGGCACCGCGGTCGCCTTCGAGCCGCCCGCGCCGCGGCCGCTGCCGACCGCCGCCGAACTGCTCGGCCGGGGCTGAACCCCTTGCTCGACGGGCTCCGGTTCGCCTTCGGGACGCTGACGGTCCTTCCGGTCCGGGTCGAGCGCTGGGACCGCGGGAGCGGCGGGCGGGCGATGGCGCTGGCGCCCGTGGCCGGCCTGGTCCTCGGTGGCCTGGCGGCTCTCGTCGGCGCACTGGTGTGCTGGCGGGGCGGGCCGCTGCTCGGAGCCGTCGCCGCGATCGGCGTGCTCGCCCTCCTGACCCGGGGGCTGCACCTCGACGGGCTCGCGGACGTGGCCGACGGGCTGGGCAGCGGAAAGCCCGCCGAGGACGCGCTGCGGATCATGAAGCAGTCGGACATCGGGCCGTTCGGGGTGCTGGTGCTGCTGCTGGTGATGCTGGGTCAGATCGCGGCGCTGGCCCAGGAGTTCGGGCGTTCGACGGCGGGCGGGGCGGTGGCGGTGCTGACCGCCGCGCTGGCCGGGCGGTGCATGCTCGGCTGGGCCTGCCTGCGCTCGGTGCCGGCCGCCCGCCCGGGCGGGCTGGGGGCGATGGTGGCGGCTTCGGTGCCGCTGCCCGCGGCGCTCGGCGGGTCGCTGCTCGCGGCCGTGGCGGTGGGCCTCTACGCACCGCGGTACGGGGTGGCGCTGGTGGTGGGGCTGCTCTGCGGATGGCTGCTGCTGCGGCGCTGCGTACGGCGGTTGGGCGGCACCACGGGGGACGTCCTGGGCGCGACGGTCGAGACGGCGACGACGGGGGCCCTGGTCAGCCTCGCGGTCATCTGGTGATGCCGGGGGCGTGGGGAACCGCGCGAACCGGAAGGCGGCCGGGCGGCAACTGAACCGCCGTCAGCCAGTCGCACGTGCTGCCGTTCCCCTGCGCGCGGTTCCTCGCACCCCCAGCGGTCCTGACGTAGGTGACCAACGCGCTGCAGCGACATCCCAGCATGCGGACTACCATGCGGTGAGCACTGTGCCGGGTGCGGCTCCCGTACCGGCCGTGGACCCGCGAAAGAACAGGACTCGTTTACGTGACTGCACTGTCTGTGAGCACCTCCTCCGCCGCCTCGCTGCGTGCGGACACCCTGGTGATCGGCGTGGCCAAGGGCCCCAAGGGCCCGGTTCCGGCTGCCGGCTCGGAGGTGGTGGCCGAGGCGTTCGAGGGCAAGCTGGCCGAGGTCCTCGCCACCCTGGGTGCGACGGGTGCCGAGGGCGAGGCCGTCAAGCTCCCCGCCCCGGCCGGGCTGAAGGCCTCGCTCGTGCTCGCGGTCGGCCTCGGTGAGGGCGAGCAGGGCTTCGGGCTGGAGGCGCTGCGCAAGGCCGCCGGTGCGGCCGCCCGCGCGCTGGCCGGTTCCAAGAAGGCCGCGCTGGCGCTGCCGGCCTCCTCCGCCGAGGAGGTCGAGGCGGTCGCGCTGGGCGGTCTGCTGGGCTCGTACTCCTTCGGCTCGTACAAGAGCGACGCCAAGGCGCCGGTCGGCGAGCTGGTCGTGCTGGTGGACCGCAAGGGCAACAAGGACGCCAAGGCGGCCGTCGAGCGTGCCACCGCGGTCGGCGAGGAGATCAACCGCGCCCGCGACCTGATCAACGCCGCGCCGAACGACCTCAACCCGAAGTCCTTCGCCGCGATCGCGACCGCGGCCGGCAAGGAGCACGGCCTCAAGGTCGAGGTGCTGGACGAGAAGGCGCTGGCCAAGGGCGGCTTCGGCGGCCTGATGGGCGTCGGCATCGGCTCGGCCAACCCGCCCCGGCTGGTGAAGGTGGCCTACACCCACCCGAAGGCCAAGGCCACCCTCGCCTTCGTCGGCAAGGGCATCACCTACGACTCGGGCGGCATCTCGCTGAAGCCGGCCGGCCACAACGAGACCATGAAGTGCGACATGTCCGGCGCCGCCGCCGTGTTCGCCACCGTGGTCGCGGCCAAGCGCCTGGGCCTGCAGGTCAACGTCACCGCCTGGCTCGCCCTGGCGGAGAACATGCCGTCCGGCACCGCCACCCGCCCGGGTGACGTGCTGCGGATGTACGGCGGCAAGACCGTCGAGGTGCTGAACACGGACGCCGAGGGCCGCCTGGTGCTGGCCGACGCGATCGTGAAGGCCGGCGAGGAGAACCCGGACGTCATCGTCGACGTGGCCACCCTGACCGGCGCCATGGTGCTGGCCCTGGGCACCCGCATCTTCGGCGTGATGTCCAACAGCGACGAGCTGCGCGACCGCCTGCACGCCACCGCCGAGGCGGCCGGCGAGCAGTCCTGGCCGATGCCGCTGCCGGTCGAGCTGCGCAAGGGCATGACCGAGAGCACCGTGGCCGACCTGGCGAACATGGGCGAGCGGATGGGCGGCGGCCTGGTGGCCGGTCTGTTCCTGAAGGAGTTCGTCGCCGAGGGCATCGACTGGGCGCACCTGGACATCGCCGGCCCGGCCTTCCACGAGGGCGCGCCGCACGGCTACACCCCGAAGGGCGGCACCGGTTCGGCCATCCGCACCCTGCTGCGCTTCGCCGAGGACACCGCCAACGCGAAGGCCTGAATCCTCCGCTAGCGCGCTCACGGGCCCGGCGCATTGCCAGTTACCTGCTGGTAATACGCCGGGCCCGTTTCTGACAACGTCTGTTCGCCATAGGCGAAACTTTGTTCCGTAGTGCGGAACAACTGGGGCGGCAGGGGTCCGGGCACCCCCTTCTCCCCCGCCGTTACCCATCCGTGAGCTGCGGAGATACCCTCACACAGGGGACATCGGGCACCGCTCGCCGCGGTCCGCCGGTGCCGCCTCGGTGGCCCCGGCCACCAGCCGCCGCGAACAAGTGCGAAGATGTTTCTCCGGAAGACGTGGGCGCCTTACGAGGGCGCACGCTCACCGGACCGCGACCGGCCCGGCGAACCGCACCCCTTTGCATGGAGGACGTGACGTGGCGAACGACGCCAGCACCGTTTTCGACGTAGTCATTCTCGGAGGCGGAAGCGGCGGCTACGCCGCGGCGCTCCGTGCCGCGCAGCTCGGCCAGAGCGTGGCGCTGATCGAGAAGGGTGAGCTGGGCGGCACCTGCCTGCACCGCGGCTGCATCCCGACCAAGGCCCTGCTGCACGCGGCCGAGATCGCGGACGAGACCAAGGAGGCCGCCGAGTTCGGCGTGCTGGCCACCTTCCAGGGCATCGACATCAACGGCGTCCACAAGTACAAGGACGACGTCATCGCCGGCCTGTACAAGGGCCTCCAGGGCCTGGTCGCCTCCCGCAAGGTCACCTTCATCCAGGGCGAGGGCCGGCTGTCCTCCCCGACCTCGGTGGACGTCAACGGCCAGCGGGTCCAGGGCAAGCACATCGTGCTGGCCACCGGCTCGGTGCCGAAGTCGATCCCCGGTCTGAACATCGACGGCGACCGCGTGATCTCCTCGGACCACGCGCTCAAGCTCGACCGCATCCCGCAGTCCGCCGTCATCCTCGGCGGTGGCGTGATCGGCGTCGAGTTCGCCTCGGTCTGGAAGTCGTTCGGCGTCGACGTCACCATCGTCGAGGCCCTGCCGCACCTGGCGCCGCTGGAGGACGAGAACTCCTCCAAGCTGCTGGAGCGGGCCTTCCGCAAGCGTGGCATCAAGTTCGAGCTCAAGGCCCGCTTCTCCGGCGTCGAGTACACCGAGACCGGTGTCCGCGTCTCCACCGAGAACGGCAAGACCATCGACGCCGACCTGCTGCTGGTCGCCATCGGCCGCGGCCCGGTCTCGGCCGGCCTCGGCTACGAGGAGCAGGGCGTCGCCATGGACCGCGGCTACGTCCTGGTCGACGAGTACATGCGCACCAACGTGCCGACCATCTCGGCCGTCGGTGACCTCGTCCCGACCCTGCAGCTGGCCCACGTCGGCTTCGCCGAGGGCATCCTGGTCGCCGAGCGCCTGGCCGGCCTGAAGGCCGTGCCGATCGACTACGACGGCGTCCCGCGCGTGACGTACTCCAACCCGGAGGTCGCCTCCGTGGGTCTGACCGAGGCCAAGGCCGTCGAGCTGTACGGCAAGGACAAGGTCGTCACCCTCAAGTACAACCTGGCCGGCAACGGCAAGAGCAAGATCCTGAAGACCGCCGGCGAGATCAAGCTCGTCCAGGTCAAGGACGGCGCCGTGGTCGGTGTGCACATGGTCGGCGCCCGCATGGGTGAGCAGGTCGGCGAAGCCCAGCTCATCTACAACTGGGAGGCGCTGCCGGCCGAGGTCGCCCAGCTCATCCACGCGCACCCGTCGCAGTCCGAGGCCCTCGGCGAGGCGCACCTGGCGCTGGCGGGCAAGCCGCTGCACGCGCACGACTGATCGCGCCCACCCCGGCAGTATCCCCATACCTGTACGCAAGACTTGATAGGAGTCGCTGAAACCATGGCGGTCTCAGTAACACTGCCCGCGCTGGGCGAGAGCGTTTCCGAAGGCACCGTTACCCGTTGGCTGAAGGCCGAGGGCGAGCGCGTCGAGGCCGACGAGCCGCTGCTCGAGGTGTCGACCGACAAGGTCGACACCGAGATCCCCGCGCCCGTCTCCGGCATCCTGGCGTCCATCAAGGTCGCCGAGGACGAGACGGTCGAGGTCGGCGCCGAGCTGGCCATCATCGACGACGGCTCCGGCGCCCCGGTCGCCGCTGCCGCCCCCGTCGCCGAGGCCGCTCCGGCTGCCCCGGCCGCCGCCCCGGCCCCCGTGGCCGAGGCCCCCGCCGCCGCGCCGGCTCCGGCCGCCGCTGCTCCGGCCGCTGCCGCCCCGGCCGCCGACGCCACCCCGGTGCTGCTGCCGGCGCTCGGCGAGTCGGTCACCGAGGGCACCGTCACCCGCTGGCTCAAGGCCGAGGGCGACACCGTCGAGATCGACGAGCCGCTGCTCGAGGTCTCGACCGACAAGGTCGACACCGAGATCCCGTCGCCGGTCGCCGGCGTCCTGGTGAAGATCCTGGTCGGCGAGGACGAGACCGCCGAGGTCGGCGCCCAGCTCGCGCTGATCGGTGCGGCGGGTGCGGCTCCGGCCGCCGCCGCCCCGGCCCCGGCCGCCGCTCCGGCTCCGGTGGCTCCGGCCGCTCCGGTCGCCGCTCCGGCCCCGGCCGCCGCTGCTCCGGCCCCCGTGGCCGCGCCGGCCCCGGTCGCTCCGGCCGCCCCGGTCGCCGACAGCTCGGACGCGTACGTGACCCCGCTGGTCCGCAAGCTCGCGGCCGAGCAGGGCGTCGCGCTCTCCTCCGTCACCGGCACCGGTGTCGGCGGTCGCATCCGCAAGCAGGACGTCCTGGCCGCCGCCGAGGCCGCCAAGGCCGCTGCCGCCGCTCCGGCGCCGGTCGCCGCCGCCCCGGCCGCCGCGCCGAAGGCCGCCGCCGCCCCGTCCCCGCTGCGCGGTCAGACGGTCAAGATGACCCGCATGCGCAAGGTCATCGGCGACAACATGCTGAAGGCCCTGCACGAGCAGGCCCAGCTGACCACCGTGGTCGAGGTGGACGTCACCAAGATCATGACCCTGCGCGGCAAGGCCAAGGAGTCCTTCCTGGCCCGCGAGGGCGTCAAGCTCTCCCCGATGCCGTTCTTCGTGAAGGCCGCGGCCCAGGCGCTGAAGACCAACCCGGTCGTCAACTCCCGCCTGAACGACGCCGAGGGCACCATCACCTACTTCGACACCGAGAACATCGGTATCGCGGTGGACTCGGAGAAGGGTCTGATGACCCCGGTCATCAAGGGCGCGGGCGACCTCAACATCGCCGGCATCTCCAAGAAGACCGCCGAGCTGGCCGGCAAGGTCCGCAGCAGCAAGATCAGCCCGGACGAGCTGTCCGGTGCGACCTTCACCATCAGCAACACCGGCTCGCGCGGTGCGCTGTTCGACACCGTGGTCGTCCCGCCGAACCAGGCGGCGATCCTCGGCATCGGCGCCACCGTGAAGCGCCCGGTCGTCATCGAGGTCGACGGCGCGACCGCCGTCGGCGTCCGTGACATGACCTACCTCTCGCTCTCCTACGACCACCGCCTGGTGGACGGCGCCGACGCCGCCCGCTACCTGGTCGCGGTCAAGGAGATCCTCGAGGCGGGCGAGTTCGAGGTCGAGCTCGGCCTCTGAGCCTGACGGCCCCTCACGGGCTCCGGCTCCGCTGAACGCACAGGTGCCCCACCGGTCTTCGGACCGGTGGGGCACCTGGCGTTTCCGCCGCCGCGTCCGCCGGTCGGACGGCAGAGTTAGCGTCCGATGCGGGGAACGAGGATGCTGGAGCGGTGATGTACGAGACGGACTTCTGGCAGTTGATCGACGAGAGCCGGGACACGGCCGAGGGCGATCCGGACGAGCAGGCGGACGCGCTGGTCGAGCGGCTGGCCCAGCTGACGCCCGATGACGTGGTGGACTTCGCCCGGCTGTTCGAGGCGCGGTTCCAGCGGGCGTACCGGTACGACCTGTGGGGGGCGGCGTACCTGTTGCTGGACGGGGCTTCGGAGGACAGCTTCGACTACTTCCGCTGCTGGCTGATCGCGCAGGGGCGGGAGGTGTTCGAGGGTGCGCTGCACGAGCCCGACGCCTTGGCGGAGCTGGTGCCGGACTTCGACGAGGAGGAGGACGGCGAGGCCGAGGACGTCGGCTACGCCGCCGACGAGGCGCACGAGCAGCTGACGGGGCTTCCGCTGCCGGACCTCGGCGTGCAGCAGCCGCGGCGTCCGGAGGGCGACTCCTTCGACTTCGAGGACGCGACGGAGATGGCGAAGCGCTATCCCCTGTTGTGGGCCCGCTTCGGGGACTGACTGCCCGGCCGCCACCTCGGTTGACCCGAACAGGAGTTGGGAACTCCTGGAGGAGTGTGACCGGAACAGCGACCGAGGGGGTGGCATGTCGGCCGAGGTGGCGGAGCTTGTCGGGCAGATCGGGCCCTACGTGGGGGCCGCCGTGACGGCCTACGGAGCAGGTGTCCTGACGAGGGCGCAGGACGCGGCGGTGGACGGCACGGCGAACGTCGGACGGCGGATCGTCCAGGCGGTCTGGCAGCGGCGCCGGCGCGCGGACCGGGCCGCCCTGGAGGTGGCCGTCGAGGACTTGGCGGCCGACGGGGCGGGCCCGGAGGCCGCCGAGGAGCTTCGGCTGCAGATCGAGCGGGCGCTGCGCGAGGACGAGCAGCTGAGGGCGGAGATCGCCGCCCTGCTCCCGGTGGGAGCACCGGTCGTGATCACCGCCACCGGCGAGCGGGGCATCGCGGCCCAGCGGATCGGCACGGTGATATCGACCGGGGACCACGCGAGGTTCCAGCTGTGAGCCGTCCGGAGGAGCCGCCGGCCGCCGCGGGGCAGTTCAGCTCGCACGGTGAGCGCGGCCTGACGGCACGGCACATCGGTCTGGTGGTCAACGGGGACCTCGTCCTGCCCCGGTCCGCGGTGCCGCCTGACGCACCGGCGGCACCGGCGGCTCCGGCCGTCGCCCTGCCGTCCGGCACCCCGACGCACTGGTCCGTGCCACCGCGGAACCCGTCGTTCACCGGTCGGGCCGAACTGCTCGCCGAGCTGCACCTGCGGCTCGGCGCGAGCACGACGGCGGTGGTGACCGCGCCGCAGACCCTGCAGGGCCTCGGCGGGGTCGGGAAGACCCAGCTGGCCCTGGAGTACGCGCACCGCTACCGGGACCGGTACGACCTGGTGTGGTGGATCGACGCGGAGCAGGCCGCACTGATTCCGGCCGCACTGGCCCGCTTGGCGCAGCGGATCGGCCTGCCGGTGGACGCGGACGCCGATCCGGTGGGGCTGCTCAAGGACGCACTGCGGCGTGGGGTGCCGACCTCGCGCTGGCTGCTGGTGTTCGACAACGCCGACGCTCCGGAGGCCCTGCGGGACTTCCTGCCGGACGGTCCGGGACGGACCCTGGTCACCTCGCGCAACCCCGGCTGGACCGGGCTCGCGGAGGTCCTGCCGGTCAGCGTGTTCACCCGGGCGGAGAGCGTCGACCACCTGTGCCGGCGTGCTGCCGCGCTGACGCGGGAGGACGCGGACCACGTGGCCGAGGCGGTGGGGGACCTGCCCCTCGCGGTGGGCATCGCGGCCGCCTGGCTCACCGAGAGCGGGATGCCGGTCAGCCGGTACGTGGAGGAACTGCGGGCAGGGGCGGCTCGGGTGCTCGGCGCCGATCCGCTGCAGCGCTTCGACGCGACCTGGCAGGTGTCGATCGCCCAAGTACGGGCGCAATCCCCCTCGGCTGTACGGCTGTTGGAGCTCTGTGCATTCCTGGCCCCGGAGCCGATCGCCCTCGACCTGTTCTACTCGGAAGGGACCAGCGCGGCACTGAGCCGCTACGGCCAGGGGCTGGACGACCCCGTCACCTTGGGGCAGGCGCTGCGGACGGTCGGGAGGTACGCGCTGGCGCGGGTCGACGCCGGCACGAGGACCGTACAGCTGCACCGGCTCGTGCAGGCGGTCATCCGCAACGGCATGGAGCCCGTCGAGCAGGAGACCGCGATGCACCTGGTCCACCGCCTCCTGGTCAGCGCGCGCCCTCCGGACGGGGATGCCGACAGCACCGTCAACTGGCCGGCCTTCCGCCTGATCTGGCCGCACCTGACCCCCTCGCTCGCACTGTCCTGCGACGAGCCCGAGACCCGTGAGCTGCTGCTCGACCGGGTGCGCTACCTGCGCCGGTTCCTCGCCCTCGACAGTGCGCAGCGGCTGGCCCGAGAGGTGGCAACGCGTTGGCGCGACCGGTTCGCGGAGGACCCGGACGACTCGGCGCTCCAGGAGCAACTGCTGCGGATGGAGCACCTTCTGGGCACCGTCCTCCGTTCCCAAGGCAGTTACGCCGAGGCGTACGCGCTGGACAGCACGACCCATCGCGCACAGGTCGAACTGCTCGGCGAGCGCGACCCGCAGGCTCTGACCACCGCCGTCTCGCTCGCCGCCGACCTGCGAGCCCTCGGGCGGAGTGACGAGGCCGCCGAGCTGCGGGAGGAGACCTTCCGCAGCTTCCGGGAGGTGGTGGGGCCGGAGGATCCCCGGACGCTCGCGATCGCCAACAGCCTGGCCCGGGACCTGCGCGAGATCGGCGACTTCCGGGGATCGGTGGAGGTGTTGCGGGAGGTCGGGGCCGAGGACGTGGGTGCGCCGCCGTACCGGGCGGGGCGGCTGCGCAACACCCGTTCGCTCGCCATCTCGCTGCGCCGCAGCGGGGATCCGCGCGGGGCGCTGGAGCCGGCTCTGCGGGCCCACGAGGCGTACGCCGGGCACTACGGCCGGGATTCGGCGGACGCGTTGGGCTGCGAACTGGACCTGGCCGCCGCGTACGGGGCCTGCGGGGAGTCCGAGCGGGCACGGGAGTTGGCGGAGCGGGCGCTGACCGGGCATCAGCGGCTGTTCGGTCGGGAGCACGTCTTCACCCTCGTCTGCGAGAACGGGCTCGGGATCCACCTGCGGGCCTGCGGGGCGGTCGGGCAGGCCGTGCTGCACGGCACCCGGAGCGTGGCCGGGCTGCGCGAGGTGGCCGGCCCGACGCATCCGCACACCCTGATCGCCATGGTCAACCTCGCCAACTCGCTTGCGGAGCAAGGGGAGACGGTACGGGCCGCGGAGCTGGGAAGGGCCGCGTACGAGGGCCTGGCCGCCCGGCACGGAGCCGGGCATCCGGATGTGTTCGGTTGCCTGTCGAACCGCGCGGTGACGCTACGGACCACCGATCCCGAACGGGCCGTGCGGCTTCGGGAGGAGGCGCTGGCAGGGCTGGCACGCGTGCTCGGAGAGGAGCATCCCGGCACCGTCGCGTGCCGGGAGTGGCGGTGGATCAGCCGTGATCTGGAGACGCAGTCGGTCTGAGGGGCTCGCGGGGGCCCTTGACGCCGGCCCGTGCGTCCCGGGCGGTGGCCGACCGTGGTGTGGCCGAACCGAAGGCGACCGCCGCGCCGACCAGGGCGGCGCCGAGGAGGACGGGCGGGGTGAGGGGGGCGGTGCCGAGGAGGGCGCCGAGCAGGGCGGCGGCGAGCGGGATCAGGCCGGCGAAGAGGCCGGCGCGGTCGACGCCCAGGCGGGCCACGCCGGCGTACCAGAGGAAGAAGGCGAGCGCGGTGACGACGACGGTGAGGTAGGAGAGGGCGAGGGCCTCGGTGGGGGTCGGGAGGCGGAGGGCGTGGCCTCCTTCGAGGAGGGCGGAGGCGGCTGCCAGGAGCGGAGCGGCGGTCAGGCAGGCGAGGGCGGAGAGGCGGCGCGGGCCGAGGACGGGGAGGAGCGGGACCGCGAGCAGGGAGAAGCAGCACTCGCAGGCGAGGGCCCCGGCCGCGTAGAGGAGTCCGGTGGGGGTGGCGGCGGTGCTGTGGTTCTGGATCAGCAGGACGCCGGCGACGGTGAGCAGGCTGCTGACGGCGATCCGGGCGGAGGGGCGGCGACGGTCGAGGAGCGGTCCGGTGACGGCGAGGAGGACCGGGGTGGCGCCGATCACGGCACCGACGGTCGCGGCGTCGGCGTGGGCGACGGCGTTGAGCAGGCAGACGTTGAACCCGGCCATGCCGGTGGCCGCGAGGGCCAGGACACGGCCCCGCTGACGGGTGGTCAGGCGGGGTGGCGGTGGGAGGCGACGGCCGGGGAGCAGGAGGATCAGTCCGGCGGCCAGGTAGCGCCAACCCTGGCCGGCGAGGAGGGGGTAGGCGGCGAGCAGCGGGCTGACAGCGGCGGAGCTGCCGACGGCGGTCATCGCGGTGGCGGCGGCGAGGCTGCCGCGCAGGGTACGGGAGTCCGGGGTCATGGGCAGCAGCCTGCGTGAGAGTGGTCCGGTGCGCCCGACCACTTCGAGGTGGGGGCACCGGACCACTTGGGGCGCCGTCCGGGAACGGCACTAGGCTGGCAGGGCCGTCGAGTGGGAGTGAGCGGGGACGTGTTCGTCAAGATCTGCGGTCTGAGCACCGCGCCGGATGTCGCGGCCGCCGTCGAGGCCGGTGCCGATGCGGTCGGGTTCGTGCTGACCGAGAGCCCGCGGCGGGTGACGCCGGAGCTGGTGCGGGAGTTGCTGGCCGGGGTGCCCGAGGGGGTGCTGTCGGTGGCGGTGTTCCGGGAGGAGCCGGCCGCGTACGTGCGGGAGATGGTGCGGGCTTCCGGGGTCGGGGCGGCGCAGCTGCACGGGAACCATCCGCCCGCCGCCTTCGCGGAGTTGGCCGACCTCGGGGTGCCGCTGATCCGGGCGACCTCGGCGGCGGCCGCGGCGGGGGCGTCCTGCGGGGACTTCGGTGAGGACCTGCTGCTGCTGGACTCGCCGGTGCCCGGCTCCGGGGAGGCGTGGGACTGGGCCGAGTTGGGGGCGAAGCCGCCGGGCGGGCGGTGGCTGCTGGCGGGCGGGCTGACGCCGGGGAACGTGCGGGAGGCGATCGCGGCGGCGCGGCCGTGGGGGGTGGACGTGTCGAGCGGGGTGGAGGTGCGGCGCGGGGTGAAGGACCCGGCGCTGATCACCGAGTTCGTCCGGGCGGCGAAGGCGGACTGACGGACTGACGCTCGGCAGGGCAGCGACCCCAGGGGCGCGAGGAACTGCGCGAGTCCGGAAGGCGGCTCAGTGCTAGATCGGGGCACGTGAGCCAGTTGCACGTGGTGCCGTGCCCCTGCGCGCAGTTCCTCGCGCCCCTGGAGTGACCACCCGATGCTGCTCGGCGAGGGCGTCGCGGAGCGCGGTCAGGGCGTCGGTGATGCCGGCGAGCGGGAGGTGGGCGTAGCCGATCACCAGGGCGGGGGGACGGGGGCCCGGGGTGACCTGGTGGTGGGCGCCGCCGTGGACCAGGACGGAGCGGGTGAGCGCTGCCGCGGTGAGGGCCGACTCGTCGGTGGTGGGCGGGAGTTGGAGGTAGCCGTGGAGCCCGGCGGAGACGCCGAGCAGGGTGGCCTCGGGGAGGAGTTCGGCGGCGGCCCGGGTGAAGGCCTCGCGGCGGCGGCGGTAGCGGGCCCGGACCCGGCGGAGGTGGCGGTCGAGCAGCCCGCTGGTGATCAGTTCGGCGAAGGCGCACTGGGTGAGGCCGTCGGTGCCCAGGTCGCGCCGGGAGCGGACCCGGTCGAGCGCGGCCATGAGCAGCGGCGGGACGGCGAGCCAGCCGATCCGCAGCCCGGGCACCAGCGCCTTGCTGGCGGTGCCCGCGTAGACCACGTGCTCGGGCGCGAGCTCCTGGAGGGCGGCCGGACGGACCTCGCGGTCGAACCAGAACTCGCCGTCATAGTCGTCCTCGACCACCAGGCCGTCGCTCTCCCGGGCCCAGCGGACCAAGGCCTGCCGCCGGGCGGGTGAGAGCACCACGCCGGTCGGGTACTGGTGCGCGGGCGTGACGAGCACGGCGCGGGCACCGCTGGCGGCCAACTCCCGTACGTCGATGCCCTCGTGGTCCACCCGGACGGGGACCACCCGCATCCCGCACTCCTCGATGAAGCGGCGCTGGCTCCGGTGCCCCGGGTCCTCCACCGCGAGGGTGCGGATGCCGAGCCGGGGCAGCGCCTCGCAGAGCAGCGAGAGCCCCTGGGCGAAGCCGGCCGTCACCATCACCGAACCGGCCTCGGTGCGGACGCCGCGGACCCGGCCGAGGTAGTCCGCCAGGGCCCGGCGCAGCGACGGATGCCCGGCGACCGGCGGGTAGTCCAACTCCTCCCGCCCGGCGGCGGCCAGGACGGTGCGGTAGCTGGCGAGCCACTCCTGGCGGGGGAAGCTGCCGGGGTCGGCACGGCCGGTGCGCAGGTCCCAGCGGACGGGGGCGGCCGGTTCGGGCTCGCGGAGGGCGACGGCGGGCGGCGGGGCGGTGGAGTCGGTGCCGCCGGCCCGGTCGGCGACGCAGGTGCCGGAGCCGTGCCGACCGGTCAACCACCCCTCGGCGGCGAGCTGTTCGTACGCCTCGACGGCGACGCTGCGGGAGACGCCGAGGTCCTCGGCGAGCCGTCGGGTGGAGGGCAGGCGGGTGCCGGGGCGCAGGACGCCGTCGGTGATCCGGTGGCGCAGCGCGTCCTGGAGCTGCCCGGCCAGCGAGGTGGCCGAGCTGCGGTCGACCTCGACCGACAGGTGCCAGGCCACGACCGCCCTCCCCCCTCGCTCCCGGGCGGCCAGTCTGTCACAGCGGCCGTGCCGGGGTCCCGACGGCGATGCGGCGGGGCAGCGGTGGGGCAGCGGTGGGGCAGCGAAGCAACAAGCGAGCAGGCAGGCGACAGAACGGCGGCGGGCGGCGATGCAGCGGGCAGGCAGGCGGCAGAGCGGCGGTCAGGTGCCGCCCTGGGTGGACAACGGGCGGATGGCGGCGATGAGTTGGTCGAGGAGCTCGGCGGGCGGGGCGTCCGGGTGCTCGTCGACCGAGCCGACCAGGACGGCGTAGCCGCCGCCTGCGGAGGGGACCGCGGCCACCACGGCCTGGCCGTTGACGCCCGTGGCCGGGTCGACCTGCCAGCGTTCGGCGTAGCCGGGGACACCGGCCACGGTGACCGGGCCGGAGGCGAGGCGGCGGTGGGAGCTGAGCTTGCCGAACATCAGCGGGGCGTACTCCTCCATCCGCTCCTCGGCCACGGCCTGGGCGTTGGGGCCGCTGAACGCGTCGGCGATCACCTCGAAGACGCCGCGCGCGCAGGAGCCGTCGCCGATCGAGCAGTCGTAGGGCCGGGTGGTGAAGTTGAGCAGCACGGAGTCGCCGTCGGGCCGGTTGTTCTTCCAGCCGGCCGGGAGCGGCACCCGCCAGCCGTGGGTGGTGTCCGGGAGCGAGCCGAAGGACTGCAGCGGCGTGCTGCTCGGCACCACCGGGGAGGGGATGGGCGCGGACGTCTCCGTCGGCGCCGGGCTCGGGGTGGGCGAGGACGAGGGCGACGGTGAGGGCGACGGTGAGGGGGCGGCCGAGGTGCTCACCGTGGCGCTCGGGGGCGGGAGTTGGGCCTGCTTCCCGTCGCCGCCGCCCCGGCCGAGCCAGAAGGCGGTGCCCGCCGCCAGGGCCAGCACCACCAGACCGGCGGTCACCAGCACCGTGCGGCGCCGGCCGGGCGGAGCGGGGCGGTCCGGGAGCGCGTCCTGCGGTGCCGCGGCGCCGCCCTGGCCGGGCGGGCGGTACTCGTCGGTCCAGGCGGCGCCGTCCCACCAGCGCTCGCGGGGCAGGCCGTCCGGCCCCGGTTCGAGCACGGGGTACCAGCCGGGCGGCGTCGAGTAGCTCATCCCGGTACGGTAGCGCTCAGCCGTTCGAGCTGTCAGGGCAGTTGACGAAGCGTCAGTGCGCGGCGGGCGGCCGCTCAGGAGGCGAGCGGGCGGCCCATCCAGATGTCGTCCACGTAGCGGCCGTCGATCCAGAACTCCTCCGGCAGCACGCCGTCCACGACGAAGCCGCAGCGCTCGTACAGGCGGCGGGCGGGGGCGTTGTGGCCCAGTACGCGCAGGGTCATCTTGCGGATGCCGTCGGCCTTGGCCACCGCGCAGGCCGCCTCGACCAGGGCCTGGCCGACGCCGCGCCCGCGGGCGTCGGGCGAGACCGCGAGGCCCTGGATCTGCCGCACGTGCCGGTTGCTGACCAGCGGGGTGGGCGGGGCCTGGCGGATGTGGCCGACCACCTCGCCGTCGAGTTCGGCGACCAGGAACTGCTCGGGCAGGCGGCGGTCGTCGAAGATCTCGGCGTTCTCCTCCGGCCGCGGGACGACGTCGCTCAGCCAGGACCAGGCCTCGCGGTCGATCCGGGCGATCACCTCCTCGTCCTCGTCCCTGGCGGTGCGTATCAACAGGTCGTCGGCTCCCATGGTCGTCATCGTAACGACGGGGGTGCCCGCCCGGCCGGGAATTCCCCCGGCTCACCCTGGGCGGTGCGGCCGGCGCTGCGGCCACGGCCGTGCCGGTGCGGAGCGTCCGGGGCGACCTGCCAGGATGGGGCCATGCGTATCGCGGTGACTGGATCCACGGGACTGATCGGTTCGGCGCTCGTCCGCTCGCTTCTGACGGACGGCCACGAAGTGGTGCGGCTGGTGCGGCAGCGGTCCCGGACCGGCGTGCAGCCGGACGGGACGGTGGGCGTCGGCTGGAACCCGACCCGGCTGGAGATCGACCGGGCCGGGCTGGCCGGTGTCGAGGCGGTGGTGCACCTGGCCGGGGCGGGCGTCGGCGACCGGCGGTGGACCGAGGCCTACAAGCGCGAGATCCGGGACAGCCGGGTGCTCGGCACCGAGACCCTGGCGGCCGCGCTGGCCGAGCTGAAGGAGCCGCCCCGGGTGCTGGTCAGCGGCTCGGCGGTCGGCTACTACGGGCAGACCGGCGAGCAGGTCATCGACGAACGGGCCCCGGCCGGCGACGACTTCCTGGCCCGGATCTGCGTCGAGTGGGAGGCGGCCACCGCCCCGGCCGAGGCGGCCGGGATCCGGGTCGCCCACGCCCGGACGGGGCTGGTGCTGGCCCCGGGCGGCGGCGCGGGCGGGCGGCTGCTGCCGCTGTTCAAGCTCGGCCTCGGCGGCCGGCTGGGCGACGGGCACCAGTACTGGAGCCTGATCTCGCTGGAGGACGAGGTGGCCGCGTTGCGGTACCTGGTCGACACGCCCGGGCTCTCCGGCTCCTTCAACCTGACCGGCCCGGAGCCGGTGACCAACGGGGCGATGACCGAGCTGCTCGGCCGGGCGCTGGGGCGGCCGACGCCCTTCCCGGTGCCGCAGTTCGCGCTCAAGGCCGCACTGGGCGAGATGGCGGTCGAGGTGACGGGCAGTCACCGGGTCGTCCCCGAACGACTTCTGGAGGCGGGCTTCCGGTTCCGGCAGCCGACGGCGGAGGCGGTGGTCCGGGCGGCGGTCGCCTAGTACCCCGCAGGGGGCTTGCGCTTGCGGCGGGCGGGGCTCCGGTCGTGGTGGTTCCGGGTCGTTCCGAGGTGGCGCGGGCAGGTCACGGGAGGGTGGTCGCAGGGGGCGCACGGCAGCACTGCCGCAGCGCATTGCGCGCCCCCGGTGACGGAACGCGCCCACGAATCCGTCCGATGCGCCCTTCAGGCGCACGCTCCGTGACCGTGCCCCACCTCCTGTCCCCACTCCTCGGGATTCGAACCGAAGTCGCGGCCTGATCCGTCGACTGACGGGGCATCACCTCCCCGGACCGTGTCCCGGCACCCTGCGGCCTGCCCGGCCGCAGCCCCGGGACCAGGGAGGGAGCACACCCGTGCCCGCACACGACTTCAACCGCCGCACCCGTCGCCGGACCGACCCGGACGTGATCGTGGTCGGCGCCGGACTCGCCGGACTGGCCACCGCCCGCACGCTGACGGGCCACGGCCTCGCCGTCCAGGTCCTGGAGGCCACCGAACGGCTCGGCGGCCGGCTGGCCGCCCACGAGCTGGACGGCTTCCGGCTCGACCACGGCGGCCAACTGCTCAACACCGACTTCCCGGAGCCCGGGCGGCGGCTCGACCTGGACCGGCTGGAGCTGCGACCGCTCGCGCCCGGCGTCCTGGTGCACAGCGGCGGCCGACGGCACCGGTTCGGGGACCCGCAGGGCGCCACCAGGACGGCGAGCGTGCGCGGCCCGTTCGGCAGTCCGCTGGACCGGGCCCGGCTCACCTCCGCCCTCGGCCGGCTCGCCGCCACCCCGGCCGCCCGGCTGCTGGCCCGCCCGGAGACCACCACCGCCCGCGCCCTCGCCGACCGCGGCCACTCCCCGCGCACGGTGGACGGCCTGCTGCGGCCCCTGCTCGGCGCCCTGCTCAGCGACCCCGAACTCGGCACCAGCAGCCGGGTCGCCGACCTGGTGCTGCGCTCCTACGCCCGCGGTCGTCTCTGTCTCCCGGCGGCCGGACTGGCCGCCGTCCCCGAACAGCTCGCCGAGGGCCTGCCCGCCGGGACGCTGCGGCTCGGCGTCCGGGCCACCTCGGTCTCCGCCGACGGCGTCGAAACGGCCGCCCACGGCCGGATCGCCGCCCGCGCGGTGGTGCTCGCCACCGACGCCCGCTCCGCCGCCGACCTCCTCCCGGGGCTGCGGCTGCCCGCCTTCCACCCCGTCACCACCTACTACCACGTGGCCGACCACTCCCCGCTGGGCGAACCGGTCCTGCTGCTCGACGGGGACCGGACGGGCGGACGGGCGGTGCTCTCGCACTCGCTGGTGCTCAGCGACGTCTCCGAGGGGTACGCCCCGGCCGGGCGGGCGCTGATCGCCACCACCGTGCTCGGCGCCCGGCACTTCGACCACGGCGGGGCGGCCGGGTACGAGCCGGTCCTGCGGCGGCGCCTCGCCGAGCTGTACGGGGCGGAGGCCTCGCGGTGGGAGTTCCTGACGGTGCGGCACCTTCCGGACGCGGTACCGGCGATGCCGCCGCCGCACAACCTCCGACGGCCCGTCCGGGTCCTGGCGGGCCTCTACGTCTGCGGCGACCACCGCGACACCAGCACCCTCCAGGGCGCCCTGGTCTCCGCCCGCCGCGCCGCCCACGCCGTCCTGCGCGACCTCGGCCTCCCGGCCACGGCCCGCGCGGCGGAGGCCGCGTAGCGGCCGGCCGGGCAACGCTCCGCAGGGGCGCGGGGAACGGCGCGGGGTGGAAAGGCAGCACGGGCAACCGGCTGACGGCGGTTCAGCTGCCGGTGAGCCGCCTCCCGACCCGCGCAGTTCCTCGCGCCCCCGGGCCTCCCGGCCCGGCAGGGCAGCGCCCCGCAGGGGCGCAGGGAACGGCGCGCGGGGGGACAGCAGCACGTGCAACTGGCTGACGGCGGTCAAGTTGCAGGCGAGCCGCCTTCCGACCCGCGCAGTTCCTCGCGCCCCCGGGCCTCCCGGCCCGGCCCAGCGGGTGCCCTCCCGGCTCGACCCCGCGCTCGACCTGACCGAGGTCAACTGGGACTGGGACGTAGCCAAGCCGTGGTCCGATG